>CAJLYL010000045.1 GCA_905210855.1 uncultured Clostridia bacterium | reverse complement strand
AGCGGAGGTGATTTTTATGGATAGAGAATACATAATCACATTAATAATCGTGCTTATCGTTCTGATAAATTCCATAAAAAAATAACGCCCACCGTCCAAAATGTGCGTTATTTTTTTAATGCTCAAGTGACATAACCGTTTGAGGTCTTGCTTTTTTCTATTTTTATTATACATCCGACAATCGTTTTTGTCAACAGTTTATCAAATAATGATTTGATATTTCTGCCGACCGCCGTTTGTATTCTATGTCTCATATGTTCTTATGATATTCTCCGCAACCTCACGGCGCGGCAAACGCAGATCCATAGCCTGTTTTTCTATGTAGTAGTGAGCGTCTGTCTCGTTCATGTTGTGCTTTTCTATCAGCAGCCATTTTGCGCGGTTCACAGCGCGTATGTCTGCCATTTTGTCACGCAGCGATTTGGTTTTCTCCTCCATTTTGTGCAGTCTCAGACTGAATGCTCCGAGCAGGCGCACCGCACTGCAAAATGCCTGCCGCGATGTCGGTTTCGGCAGGACAAACACGCCGAAATCCTCCGCCTTGTACGCCGCCTGCTCGGCAACGTCGGATTTGACAAGCAGCAGCACCCCCGTGCTCCCCTCGGACAAATCCGTGGCAAGCTGCACTCCGAAATCATCCTTGAGCGGAGAGTTGATTATCACCAGGTCAAACTGTATCGACACACAGGCGCGCTTTGCCTCACCGGCGTTTTTCGCCCTCATCAGGCTGTACTGCGATTGAGGCAGCAGTTCTTTTATAAATGAGCACACATTGTCCGAGTCAGACACAACGAGAACTCTGTGTTGTGCTTTGGCAATCTTCATAACAATGTCTGCTCCTCTCATTTTTGTCTGCGCGGCATAAATTCCTGCGGCACGTGCTTCTTGACAAATTCACTGCCAAGCGCCGCCTTTACAGCCTCGTCCAGGTTGCCGGGCAGGGCTTTGAGCTTGTCGGTCACGTCTCTGCCTGCGGTGAACAGGTTCATGTCTACCGGTTCGGGCAGCGGAGTGTTGTTCTCTATGCCGTCCAATCCGGCATATATCAGCAGCGCATAAGCAATGTACGGATTGGCAGTGGTGTCGGGCGAGCGCAGCTCGATTCGCCTGTAATCGCCCTTTGCCGCCGGTATTCTTATCAGTTGAGAGCGGTTTTGCGCAGACCACGTAACATATTTCGGCGCCTTTTTCTCGCCGAGGCGCGCATAGGATTCATCGCACGGGTTGAGAAAAGCCGTTATTTCGCATATGTGATTCATAACGCCTGCCATAAAGAGATTTGTGCGGTCAACCCCGTCGTCGCACTTGACCGACATATTGATATGCATACCGTTGCCGCTCTCGCCGATTATCGGCTTTGGCGAAAAGTCGGCATAGAGTCCGTTGTGTACCGCCGCCGCTTTTACCACGGATATAAAGTTCATCGCGTTGTCGGCGGCGCACAGCGCGTCGCTGTAACGAAAATCTATCTCATTCTGCCCGGGGCCTTCCTCGTGATGAGATGTCTCGGGGTGTATGCCCATATCCAGCATGGTAAGGCATATCTCACGGCGGATATTTTCGCCCTTGTCCTCGGGCGCAACATCCATGTATCCGGCGCGGTCGAATGGCTCTTCCGTCGGGTTGCCGTTCTCGTCCGTCTTAAAGAGATAAAACTCAAATTCCGAACCGAAGTTGACATGGATTCCCTTGTCCGCCGCCGTCTTTACGGCTTTTTTAAGGAAAGCGCGGCTGTCCGCGGCAAACGGAGTGCCGTCCGGATGACAGATGGTGCAGAACATACGCACCACCTTGCCCTGCATGGGCCGCCACGGAAGTATATTCAGTGTGGACGATATCGGGAACAGCAGCAAATCGGATTTTACTTCGCTGCCGAAGCCGTCTATTGCCGAGGCGTCGAATGATATACCGTCGCGGAAGGCTCTGCCGAGTTCATCCGGCAGAATGGAAATATTCTTTTGTCTGCCGTGCACATCGCAGAATGCCAGGCGGATGAATTTGACGTCCTCCTGTTCCACAAATTCCTTTACCTCTTCATATGAGTAGTTCATAAAATCCCGTCCTTTGTATCAATGTTAAAATAGAGAATCTTACAATAAAAATTTTATCACACGGAGCATTTTTTGTCAATTAATTATTGCTTATTTTCGTTGAAATGCGTCACCCGATAGCGGTAATGCGACGGCGTTTCTCCGTAAACCTTGGTAAACAGGCGCGAAAAATAGTGCTGATCGTCAAATCCCAGCTCGTCGCACACCGCCTTTACGCTCATGCCGCCGCTCTTAAAGAGCATATCTTTTGCCTTGCTCAGCTTAAGCTCCGTCACATACTGCATGGGCGTCTTGCCGAATGCTGCCTTGAAATACCGCGTAAGCTGCGATTTTGATATACCGCAGTGGGTACACAAATCGTCGAGCAGAATTTTCTCGGACAGGTGCTGTTTGATATAGAGCACAGCGTTTTTCAGGTTCATCGGAGCATAGTCCATCTTCTGCGGCGGCGCGTTTTTTCGCAGGCGGCGCAGGGTTTTTCTCGTGGCGGCGGCAAACAGCAAGCATAGATTCAGCGTTATCATCAGCGCGCTCTCGGTGCTGAAATTCTTCAGCAGCTTTTGCGTGTCGGCGCATATTCTCTCCGTCTCCGCGCCGCCTATGCGGTTGACGGTGCGCAGATATATTTTGCCCGTCTGCGCAAGGTCAAGGAGCTTGCGGATTCCGGCGCGGCGGGCAAGGTGCTCCGTGTGCAGTACAGAAGTCCTGCTACCACAGGGCCGTATGATGTAAATACCGAAAAAGTGTCCGACCTTGAAAAAACCTGGTGGTACCACAGCGACAGGGGCGGCGGCTCAATATGCGATTACGCCTGCTACGGCTGTGTGCTCACCACCTGGATATCAAACAGGATTGCAAAGAGAGTGAGCGGAATGAAGAAAAACTTTTTTCTGCCGTTCTCCGATGTTGAGGATTACTCCACATTCACCATAGATTTCGGCGACTGCGTAGGTTTCCTTGAGGGATCGTGGTCAACGCTCAACAGCGGAGAGATTGCCACAGTGCCGGTTGTGTATGGATCAAAAGGCACAATAGTTGCGGACAGATATTCCAATGAGGTTAAGGTATACACCACCGTGCCGCGCTACAAGCCGTCGCCCGAGTTCAGACAGCCGGTTGTAAACAGATTTTTGAATTGAGGACAATCATAAAAAAATCGCGTGCTGCAAAACGGTTTCGTTTTGCAGCACGCAATTTCTGATTTTATATCTTACAGGCGAGCCTCAAGCTCCGCTCTCATGTCTTCATATCCGGGTTTGTTGAGCAGTGCGAACATATTCTTCTTGTACGACTCAACACCGGGCTGATTAAACGGATTAACCCCGAGGATGTATCCGCTCACCGCGCAGGCTTTCTCAAAGAAATAAACCATATATCCGAAATAATACGGGCTTATCTCGGGAACATTTATCACAATGTTGGGCACCTCGCCGTCCGTGTGCGCAAGCAGTGTTCCCTGAAATGCCTTGTGGTTGACATAGTCAACAGTCTTTCCGGCAAGGAAATTAAGTCCGTCCACATTTTCGCTGTCCGTGGGTATGGTGACGTCCTTATTCGGCTTTTCCACGTTAAGCACGGTTTCAAACATGATTCTCGCGCCGCTCTGGATATACTGACCCATGGAGTGAAGATCTGCCGAGAAATTGACCGACGCCGGCAGGATTCCCCTGTTGTCCTTGCCCTCGCTCTCGCCAAAGAGCTGCTTCCACCATTCGGAGAAATATGTCAGGCAGGGCTCGTAGTTCACAAGGAATTCCACCGCTTTGCCCTTGCGCGCAAGGATGTTGCGCAGTGCAGCGTACTTGTAGCAGTCGTTTTCCGCATAGGGTTTTGAATAAGCCTGCCTTGCGTCTGCCGCGCCCTGCATCATGGAGTCGATATCTATGCCTGCCGCCGCAATCGGGAGCAAACCAACCGCGGTGAGCACAGAAAATCTGCCGCCCACATCATCCGGCACTACAAAGGTCTCGTAGCCCTCTTTGTCGGCAAAGTTTTTCAGCGCGCCTTTTTGCTTGTCTGTGGTGGCATAAATTCTGCCGACAGCCTCTGCCGCGCCGTATTTCTCTATAAGCATATTGCGCAAAATGCGGAATGCGAGCGCCGGCTCTGTGGTCGTGCCCGATTTTGAAATGATGTTTATGCTGAAATCCTTGTCCTTGAGGAACTCCGTGAGGTCCGCAAGGTAGGTTGAGCTGATGCTGTTGCCGGCGTAGATGATTGTCGGGTTGCCGCCCGTTGCGCCGAAATCGGCAAAGCTGTTGCGCAGCATGGACGTAGCCGCCTTTGCGCCGAGGTACGAACCGCCGATACCCACAACAACAAGCACCTGAGAATCGGAGCGGATTTTGTCCGCCGCTTTTTTAATTCTTGCAAATTCTTCTTTATCATAGTTTACCGGAAGATTGACCCAACCGAGAAAATCATTGCCTGCGCCGCTTCCGCTTTCAAGAATATCTGCGGCAAGCGAGGTTATCTTCTCCATGTTGTTCATTTCTTCGGCGGAAACAAATTTTTGCACTTTTGAACAATCGAGACTTAACATAAGCTGTTACCTCTTCCTTAATTAAAATATTTAATAAAGTCATTATATCATCTTGCCGCATATTTTTCAATATGTAATTTTTATATATATTTCAAATAATTTCATCTTTTTTTGTGCGAACCATAAGCGACATAACCGCTTCACGCGGATTTGTGCCGTTGTAGATGACGTCGTATGCCGCGCTGACTATGGGCATATCAACATTCTTTATCCTCGCCAGCTCGTAGACGGACGCCGCACAGCTTATGCCCTCCACTACCATATGCACCTCGGATAAGGTCTCATCAAGCGATTTTCCCTTGCCGAGCAGTATTCCGGCGCGCCTGTTGCGGCTGTGCATACTGGTGCAGGTGACTATCAGGTCGCCTATACCGCTCAGTCCCCAAAATGTGTCCGGCTTTGCCCCCATGGCAACGCCGAGCCGCGAAATCTCGCGTATGCCGCGCGTCATAAGCGCCGCCTTGGTGTTGTCGCCAAAGCCGATGCCGTCTATTATGCCGGCGCACAGCGCAATCACATTCTTGACCGCTCCGCCCAGCTCCACTCCGAGCATATCGTCACTCGTGTACACGCGGAAAGTGTCGCTCATGAACATATCCTGCACCGCGCGCGCAGTGTCGGGACAATCGGACGCCGCCACGTTGCAAGTGGGCACACCGCGCGATGCTTCCTCCGCGTGGGACGGGCCCGACATAACCGCAATCCTCGCACGGGGGCACTCCTCGGCAACCACATCGCTCATTATCTTGTGGGTGTCTTTCTCTATGCCCTTGGACAATATGACGACCACGGTGCCGTCCGCAAGGTGCGGCGCGACGGAGCGTGCGGCAGCGCGTACCGCCGCCGACGGTGTGACGAGCACAACCGCGTCCGAATCCGCAGCGCAGGATATATCGGCGGTAAATTCTATCTCGGGATCAAGCATAACCCCGGGCAGATATTCGCGGTTTTCAAGATTCTGCGCAAGGAGCGCGCTTTTGCTTTCGCTGCGCGACCACAGGCGTACCCTGTGACCGTTTTTTCGCAGCAGCAATGCCGCCGCAGTGCCCCAGCTGCCCGAGCCTATAACCGAAACTGTTTTTATATCAGCCATAATGATTACTCCTATTTTCTGCCAAAATATGTTTTGGACTCCGTACCGCTCACCAGACGGCGAATGTTATCTCTGTGTTTAAACACGGCAAGAGCCGCAATTATACACGCCGCGGCAACAAATTCGCGGTCGCCGCTGTGGAACATATACACAAGCACGGGAAACATCACTGCGGATATGCACGAACCGAGCGATACATAGCGAGTGGTGACGAATATAGCCGCAAATATGAGCAGCAATATAACGCCTATCTCCCAGTCAAGCATAAATATGACGGCAATGCTTGTCATTATTCCCTTGCCGCCGCGAAAACCGAAGTATATGGGAAAAATATGCCCCACAACCGCAAAGAGTGCCGCGTAATACTGCGGTATGCGCACATTGCCGCTCACGGCGAAGAAATCAAACGCAAACCGCGCAATGAGCACGGCGAGAATGCCTTTGAGCGCGTCGCCGATAACAACGGCTGCCGCCGCGCCCTTGCCGAGCACACGCAGGGTGTTGGTGGCTCCGGCGTTGCCGCTGCCGCAGCTGCGTATGTCCGCTTTGCCGGCGAGTTTTGACACTATTATGGATGTGTTTATGCTGCCGAGCAGATAAGCGATTGCCGAGCTGAACAAAATTATACTTAACATGGTTATCCCTCCGATTCATGATTATTACTTGCTTTTGCAAACGGGCGACCACACAGGGTCGCCCCTACACCGGATCATTAACAAATAATTTTCCGGCGAATTTTCATTTATGAAAATTCGTACAACACTTTTTCACTTTTCACTATTACTTATTACCTTGATTTGCACAAATTAACACTTACGGGAATTTTGATCTCCTATCTCGTTCCCTTATCATCGCCGCGCTGGCGGATAATGAACCTTATCGGTGTGCCTTCCAGCCCGAAGGACGAGCGAATCTGATTCTCTATATAGCGCACATATGAATAATGCGCAAGCTCCTTGTCGTTGACAAAGAGCACAAACGTGGGCGGTTTGGTGCTCGCCTGGGTGATGTACATTATCTTGAGGCGCCTGCCCTTGTCCGACGGCGGCTGCACCTTTGATACCGCCTCGTTGAGTATGTCGTTGAGCACACCCGTGGATATGCGCATTGCGTGCTGCATATTCACATATTTGATGAGGTCAAACAGCTTGCCTATGCGCGCGCCCGTGAGCGCCGAAGTAAACGCTACCGGAGCGTATGTCATGTACGCAAGCCCTTTTTCCACATCGGCGCGGAATTTTGCCATGGTGTTGGAGTCCTTCTCCACAAGATCCCATTTGTTCACGACTATGATGCTTGCCTTGCCCTGCTCGTGAGCATAGCCGGCAATCTTGGTGTCCTGCTCCGTCACGCCCTCCTCCGCGTCAATCAGAATGAGCACAACGTCGCTCCTGTCTACCGCCGCGAGAGAGCGCACCACACTGTAACGCTCTATGTTTTCGTCTATCTTGCCTTTCTTCCTCATGCCGGCGGTGTCTATGAAGGTGTATTTCTGTCCATCGCGCTCATATTCCGTGTCTATGGCGTCTCTCGTAGTGCCTGCAATATTGCTCACTATAACGCGGTTTTCGCCCAGAATCTTGTTTATCAGCGACGATTTGCCCACATTCGGCTTGCCGATTACGGCAACCTTTATGGAATCGTTGTCCTCCTCGCCGTCATCATCCCAGTTTACATACTCAAACAGCTTGTCGAGCAAATCGCCCGTGCCGAGACCGTGGACGGACGACACCGCTATGGGTTCGTCCAGGCCGAGGTTGTAGAATTCATAAAACTCCATAGGCACATCGCCCACATTGTCCACCTTGTTGCACACGAGCACTATCGGCTTGCCCGAGCGCATGAGCATGGCGGCAACGTCCTTGTCCGCCGAGGTAAGACCCGACTTGACATCCACCATAAATATTATGGCGTCCGCCATGTCAACGGCTATCTGCGCCTGGCGGCGCATCTGCTCCAGTATGATGTCGTCGTTTGCCGGCTCTATGCCGCCGGTGTCTATAAGGATAAATTTGCGCGTAAGCCATTCGCCCTCGGCATATATGCGGTCGCGCGTTACGCCCGGGGTATCCTCAACTATGGATATCCTCTCTCCTATTATTTTGTTAAACAAAGTGGATTTGCCCACATTCGGGCGGCCCACTATTGCAAATGTCGGTTTTCTCATGTTTTTTCTCCGTTCTAAAGGAAATATTTTATTTAACAGGGCTTATCCTTACAGATATCACTGCAAGGATGTGTATGTGTTTTTTATTCTCAGACGACGAATTTAGCGCAGGGTTCCCAAAAAGGTGGTAGCGCAGCATGCCTTTTCACCCTTCGGGTACACGGTGGGAAAAAGGAGAAACAGCTAAGCGAGTAAGCTGTAAATCTCCGATTTGCAGCGCACGATGCGCGGCTTGTTTCGACGCTATTCGTGTGTTTTCAAAATATAATATACATCACAGAGCCGTCTGAGGGGTTTTAATTGAGCAGATTGCACTACCTCTCATCAGAGCATCAGCGCCCTGACAAAATCCATGCCGCTGTTATCCGTCTTGACCACCTTTACGCCCAGTGCGGTTTCAACGTCCTCAAGGCTTGTGTCGTCCAGAAAAATGTCGCAGTCGTCCTTGAACATACTCTCGGACAATATCAGATATTTGCCCAAATCCTTGCCCCTGAGCTGCGCGATGATGTCGCCGCCGCACAAAAGTCCCGTGACGGTTATCTTCTCGCCGAAAAAGTCGTTGCGGATTTTCTCCACACGGCAATCCAGCCGCGGATTAACGCTCTTTATCATGTCAACATACCTGCAAATAAAGTCGTATGCAATGTACGATGTCGCTATGGTTTTTTTGCACGGATTGAGGGAGGCAAATTCGTCCGAATACTCCATCTCCGTCTCCATCTCCCGATTGAGCACCGCCACAAGACCGACCCCGTTTTCTATCTGCGGAAAATCCTCGTATGCCTCGTACTCCGGTATGGGCAAGCCTGCCTTGATGTAAAATTCGTCCGCAAGGTACACAAGCCGCGTGCCTATGTCGGAGAGAAATTCGCGCTGATACGCGCTCACCTGTTCAATGACCGCGGCGCAGTCTGCTTTTTCAAAACTTTCAAGTTTGAATAACCCCTTGCGATACTTGCTTATGCCCACGGGCACAATGCTTATGCTGCGCACCGACGGAAAAAGCCCGCGCAAATCGTGCACCGTGCGCCGCAGATAATCGCCGTCGTTTATGCCCTTGCATAGCACTATCTGCGCATTCATCAGTATACCTGCCGCGGCAAACTTTCTCATGATGTCGAGCACCTTGTACGCAAAGCGGTTGTTCAGCATCATGCACCGCCGCTCGCCGTCCGTCACATGGACGCTCACGTTTATGGGACTGACCTTAAGCGCGCACAGCCTGTCTATGTCCGCGTCGGACAGATTGGTGAGCGTGACATAGTTGCCCTGGAGGAAGCTTAAGCGAATGTCGTCATCCTTGAATGACATGGTGGAGCGCACATTGGGCGGCAGCTGATCCATAAAACAGAAGATGCACTTGTTGCGGCAGAGTTTGGGGTCGTCTATCAGCTCGTGCTCAAAGGTCACGCCGAACTGCTCGTAACAGTCGTTGCAGACCTCTATCTCCTCCACACTGCCGTCTTTTTTCTCCACCTCAACCGTGTAGAAATCGTCGCTTGTGTAGTATTTAAAATCAAGAATATCTACAATCTCCTTGCCGTTGATGCCAAGAATCACATCCCCCGGCTCTATGCCGCAGTCGGCGGCAATGGAGTCATAGTCAACAGTTTTCACAACTGCTCTGTTTGCCATATTTCTCTCCTGTTTTTTCAATCCCGTGTAACTCGGGCATAAGATAATTATACACATCCTGCGGAGTTTTCGCAAGGTACACGTTTTTGTATTGCTCAAGCTCCGCCCTGTCGCCGTAGCCATAGAGTACGCCTATGGCGTCTATGCCCATGTACTCGGCGCCGATTAAATCGTAGCACCTGTCGCCGACCATAACCGCCTGTGATTTATCTATGTCACACTTTTCAAAAATATATTCCAAAACCTTTTCCTTGGTGTCGCGCGAGGTATCGAGAGACGCGCCGCCCACAAAGTAAAAGTATTTTTTTAGGTCAAAATGCTCCAATATTGCCTCGGCGGACACAAGCGGCTTTGATGTGGCGAGCACAAGGCGAAAACCGTCATTTTGCAGATTTTCGAGCAGCTCGCGCACACCCGGGAATATCTTGTGTTCCTTAAGGAAACACTTTTTGTACCTCTCGCGGTATTTCTCCACGGCGGCAAGGGATTTTTCCCTGCTGAAACCGAACAGTTTTTCATACGATTCCCTGAGCGGAGGGCCGAGAATAAGCCGCAGCTTGGATTCGTCGTAGTCTGTCACGCCGTAGTATTTCAGTGCGTACACAAATGAGCGCGTCACCGCCTCGTAGGAATCGGTTATTGTGCCGTCCATATCGAACAGTATATATTTGTATTTTTTCATGCAGTATCACCCCGATGTGTCAGTTTATCTATGAATTGTGTGCCGCATTGGCGGTGTATATTATGTCTTTTCAAACCGATAGCATCCGAAGGTATGCGTGTGTTTGAAAAGACATAATATACACCGCTCACGCGTTTCGTTAAATTGCACGCCGAACCCGACAGGCAATCCCAATGCATTCGCTGCGGACTTGCAATATCCCTTTTTAGCAAAAATAGCCCACCTTTCCGGCGGGCTATAAATTGCGTAAAGAAATTAGTCTTCAACCTTGATTACTTCGGAATTACCGTAGTAACCGCAAGATTTGCAAACTCTGTGCGGGAGCTTAAACTCCTGACATCTCGGGCACTTAACCATGCCGGGCAAGCTGAGCTTCCAGTTTGCTCTTCTTTTATCTCTTCTTGCTTTTGATACTTTTCTCTTAGGTACTGCCATGTTTCCACCTCCCAAAACTTATGAAAAACGATTTTTTACAAAAAATCTTTCAGGGCTGCCAATCTTGGGTCAATATAGTCATCCTCACAATCACACTGTTCGCGATTGAGATTGCAGCCACAAACATGACATAACCCCTTGCAGTCTTCACTGCACACATAATTTATAGGCAACTCGGAGCAAAAACTCTTCATTACTGTTTCATCCAAATCGAACTCGTGCGAGCCGATTACGATAACATCCTCATCCGACGCTTCCTTGGCGAGCCTCTCGCTGACGTGAAAATTCAGCGTCTCGTGAATATCATCCGTACATCTTGCACACTGAGTATCAAACTCTGCGGAGCAGTCAAGCTCAAGGCAGAGCACACCGGAGACGTTTTTTATCTCGCCGCGCACCGATATCGGCGCACTGAAACGGATATCCTGTCCGTTGAACAAAACCCCGTCCGACTCTGTCACGCCGTCTATCTGACGCACCGCGCCGTCGTTTGTTATAATTTGCGATATATCTATAACCATGGTACACCTCGACATAACAAAACTATTATATATTTTTCTGCGCCGTTTGTCAAGTTTTTTTTGCAAAGCGGCGCAAAAAATATGTATTTATACTTATTTTGCCAATCTTGCAGTGTCCTTGGCAATCATAAGCTCTTCGTTTGTCGGGATAACCAGCGACTTAACCTTGGCATCCGGAGCGGAGATATCTCTCTCCTCACCCTTGAAGTTGTTAAGCTCCTTGTCTATCTTGATGCCGAGGAACTCCATGCCGTCGGTGATTTCCTCTCTGATGATAACGGTGTTCTCGCCGATGCCTGCCGTAAACACAAGCGCGTCAACTCCGCCCATTGCAGCGGCATATGCGCCGATGGCCTTCTTTACCGAGTACACAAACATATCGAGCGCCAGGCGGCATTTTTTGTCGCCGTTCTCCGCGCCGCTCTCAAGGTCGCGGAAATCGGAATATCCTGCAATGCCGTAAACGCCGGATTCCTTGTTGAGCAGCTTGTCCACCTCTGCCGCGGTCATGCCTTTTTTGGTCATGAGGTAGGTAACAATCGCAGGGTCAATATCGCCGGAGCGTGTGCCCATAGGTACGCCGGCAAGCGGTGTAAAGCCCATTGTGGTGTCAACCGAGTGACCGCCCATAACCGCGGATATTGAAGAACCGTTGCCCATGTGGCAGGTGATTATCCTGAGGTCTTCAAGCTTTTTGCCGAGCATCTCGGCAGCTCTCTGCGAAACATACTTGTGGCTTGTTCCGTGGAAACCGTATCTTCTGATTTTGTCCTTTTCGTAGAGGTCATACGGCAGGGCATACATAAATGCCTTAGCCGGCATATGCGCATGGAAAGCGGTGTCGAACACGCCGACCTGCTTTACGCCGGGCATAACCTTTGCGCAGGCGTTTATGCCTATGATGTTTGCCGGATTGTGCAGCGGAGCAAGCTCCACGCATTTTTCAACCGCTTTCATTACCTCGTCGGTAATGAGTACGCTGTCGTTGAATTCCTCGCCGCCGTGAACTATCCTGTGTCCGACAGCGTCTATCTCTTTCATGTCCTTGATTACGCCGTGGCTGCCCGTGAGCGCGTCGATAACCATTTTTATGGCGTCGGCGTGGTCGTTCATGTGCTGCTCAACAACGTAATTCTCCTTACCGGGTGCTTTTTGAGTGAGCTTTGAACCCTCGATTCCGATTCTCTCACAAAGCCCCTTTGCGAGCACTTCTTCCGTCTCAATCTTGATGAACTGATACTTGAGAGAAGAGCTTCCTGCATTGATTACCAGTATATTCATTTATATTCATTCCTTTCCGCCTTGGCGGCACAAATAATTAGTCGTTAGCCTGAGCCTGAACACAGGTGATAGCCACAACGCCGACGATGTCCTCTGCGGAGCAGCCTCTGGACAGGTCGTTAATCGGTTTTGCTATACCCTGGGTAACAGGGCCGTATGCCTCTGCCTTAGCCAGTCTCTGCACCAGCTTGTAGCCGATGTTGCCGGCATCGAGGTCGGGGAACACAAGTACATTTGCATGACCGGCAACGCTGCTGCCCGGTGCTTTTGATTCGCCTACGGACGGAACTATTGCGGCGTCGAGCTGCATCTCTCCGTCAACCTTGAGGTCGGGGTTTTCTTCCTTGCAGATTTTTGTTGCGGCAACCACCTTGTCAACATCTGCGTGCTTTGCACTGCCCTTTGTCGAGTGAGAAAGCATTGCGACAATCGGCTCTGTCTCGGCGAGCAGTTCAAAGGATTCTGCCGAACAAGCCGCGATAGCGGCGAGTTTTTCCGGATCGGGGTTCTGCTCAAGTCCGCTGTCCGCAAAGATGAACGTGCCGTTTGCGCCGTACTCACAGTTCGGCACAACCATAAGGAAGAATGCCGACACAAGCTTAACGCCCGGTTTTGTCTTGATTATCTGCAAGCTTGGGCGGAGGGTGTTTGCCGTGGAGTGGCAAGCGCCGGACACAACGCCGTCTGCGTCTCCCGCCTTAACCATGAGGCAGGCATAGTACATATAGTCCGAAAGAGCCTGTTTTTTGGCGTCCTCGTATGTAAGACCTTTTTTCTTTCTCAGTTCTACAAAGAGGTTTATATATTCCTCTGTTTTTTCGTAGGTGTAGGGGTTGATTACCGTTGCGCCGGAGATATCCAATCCCTTGCTGTTTGCCTCAACCTCCTCGGGAGTGCCTATGATGATAAGGTTTGCGATGCCCTCTTTAAGCACGGTTGCCGCCGCCTCAAAAGTTCTTCTGTCCATAGATTCGGGAAGAACTATCGTCTTTTTCTCCTGTTTTGCTCTTTCTTTGATTCTGTCCAAAAATTTGCTCATTTGTATATCCTCCGTTTCGATACGCACGGGTGCGGCATTGCCCGTCTGCCGAGCGAAAAAATCTAACAATTTATTATACTACCGCAAAGATTATTTTACAAGACCTTTGTCACATTTTTGTTATTTATGCAATAAATTCAGCAGCAGTTTTTCATCATTCATTAATTTTTTGGGGGCGATGAATGAATCCCACCACCGCCAAACGCAAATTCTGCGCAGAGGCGAGATGGTGTATATTTTATTTTGAGCGAGCGAGTTCTGCGCCACCGCACAGCTGTCTGA
>CAJLYL010000044.1 GCA_905210855.1 uncultured Clostridia bacterium | reverse complement strand
TGGTGTAGCCAGCCGGTGCGTCTATTATAAGCGCCTGTTTGCCGTTGATCTGTCCGACTTTCACGCTGTTTGTCATGCCCGATATTGCCCACTGATGCGCCGGGTCTGTCACTGCGCTGTCCGGCACTATTTCCGGTACCCGTGAAAAATCGTCGCTCAGTGCCAGAGTAATGTTCTCAGCATCTTTCGTGAAATATCTTATGTTGTCTATGTATGCCGTCTCCTCACCGCCGCCGAGATAGCCCAGCTCTATGCAGGTGAATGCCGCCATGTCGTCGGCATTGCCCGACCAGTAGTTCACAAATCCGAACTTGTCATAAGTTTTCCACGCACCGCCGTTGTGCTCTCGCAATGTGAGCTTGGTGTATGCTTTTTCTATGTTGAAATCAAGCTTAATGTCGTACCATGTATTTGTTTTGTATTCGATTATGTTGTTTCCGCAAAGATTGATGTATCCGTCGTTTTTGAATGTCAGCGGATATATGCTGTCTGCGAGTCCGCAGCCAAGTGTCGTGCCCGTGTCACTCTTTTTCACGGAGAATTCGACGGCCAGGTTTTCTCTGCCTGTTCCCGCACCCCCGCGCTGTGCGACCGAAAGTCCGGCGTATCCGGCATTCTTTATTTCAATGCTTTTGCCGAATTCCGCATCGGTATCGACCACGCTTATCTTGCTGTCCTTGCCCTCTGCATTGGCGTTGTTAAACCAGCCTCCGTTCTTATAGCCGATGCTGTTGAGCAGATCCAAAATTCCGTTTGCATCTGTCACATCGTTAAAATCAAGCACGCCGGAATCGATTTTGCCGACCGCGTCATCGGCGTACACTCCGAGCTTCACCGAACTGCAAACAATTGCAATTGCGAGTAATACCTGCATAAATTTTTTCATGTTATACAACCTCCATGCTAAAAAGATATTAGCCACACATATATACAAAAATGTGATACAGAGCTGCCGGAGAATATCCGCGCACGGTGGCAAAAACGCAAATTTCTCTTTTTTTCATCATTTAATCCTTGTCATGTTAAACGATTTACAAGCTTATTGTACAACTATCACTATGGTTTGTCAAGTGTTTTTTCGTAAATATGGCTAAAAATTTCGATAAATTCGTCGTCGATACATTTTTTTGCAATTCAAAGATATTTTTATTTCATAAAATATATTTTGTGGGATAGCGGTATAAAGTATGTTTTTGCCGTTGTATCGGCGTTTGCTCGGGAATAACAGGATAAAATGTTTTTGAGTTTAGCGTTTTAGTCGTTTAAGGCGTTAATTGCATGTTGCCTGCACATAAAAAGTATCTCGGTGTTGCTCAATCCCTTACATTCCGAGGCACAAAAATCCCCGCCGTCCGCGATTAAAATTCCGCAAACGACGGGGCGTTTTTTTATTGTCGTTCTCATCAATGCAGTTGCTCGGTCAAAAATTCCAAGCTTTATCCCCTCGTAATCCGTGATATAGGTCTTATCCATTATTCAATAGGTTTCATCCATTTTGTCATAACAGCCGGCAATAAAAACACAACACCCATTTCAAACATGGTAAGTATCTTACTCTTCTCTGTTGATTTTATAAATTTTTTAATCTTTATCATATGTCAGCTATGTCTCTTACATATCCAAACTATTTTCATTAAGCAAAAAGTCAAATATGCCCATAGTGGTAATGCCGCTATCATCACGCTTAAGTTTAATATCATCTTTTACGACAATAATTTTTTTGAAGGAATCTTTTGTTTTTAACAAGGATTTCTTTTCTTGCTTTTCTTTTGCTTCATTAGGTATATCAAAAGCTGACTGGATGTAATACTTGTTGTTGCCTTTAGTTGCAATAAAATCTATTTCCAGTCCTTTTTGTACCTTTTTGCCTTCGTCATTAGTTTCAACTATCTCTACAACTCCGACATCCACACGATAGCCTCGTATTTTCAGCTCATTAAATATTATGTTTTCCATGATATGATTTTCTTCCTGCTGTCTGAAATTAAGCTGTGCGTTTCTTATGCCGATGTCAGTAAAATAATATTTTGAAGGCGTTTCAATATACTTTTTACCCTTTACATCGTATCTGACTGCCTTATCCATCAAAAATGCATCTGTAAGATAACCCAAATATTTTTTTATGGTTTTTTCGGTGATTTTGCTGTTTTTAACACTTCTGAAAGTTCTGCTGAGCTTGGCAGGATTGGTAAGCGAGCCAACAGATGATGCAAGAATGTTAACTAATTCTTCAAGTTCGCTTTCATTACGGATTTTGTTTCTGTCAACAATATCGCTGATATAAACCTTTTTTAATAAAGACGAAAGATATTCCGCTTTCATTTCATCATCTTCACGGGTCAGAATGAGGGGGAGTCCGCCATAGGTATAATAGTCTTTCCACGCTTGAGACACACTGCCGTCATATACTGAATTGTACTCAGCAAAAGAAAGAGGATTAACGTGTATTTCATCCCCTCTGCCTCTGAATTCCGTAAGAATATCACTCGATAAAAATTTAGAGTTACTTCCTGTTATATATACATCCAAATTCCTAATATGAGATAGTCCGTTTACCAAATCCGAAAAATCTCCGACATATTGTATTTCATCAAGAAAAAGGTAGTATTGTTCTTTATCTTTAATCTGTTCCTTTATATGATTATACAATACTTTCGGCTCTCTGAGTTCCTCATTCATTATATCGTCAAGAGCAATTTCTATAAGATGGTCTTCACTAATTCCTTTATTAAGCAAATAATCGTGATACAGATGAAAAAGCAAATACGATTTACCGCATCTTCTTATGCCGGTTACCACCTTAACCAAACCATTACACTCTCGTTTTATCAGTTTGTCTAAATACAAATCTCGTTTGATTTCCATATCATCCACTCCATTTTTAGTCGATATTTCAGATTTCTATGGTCTGATTTTAACATATTATTACCTGATAGTCAATAATTTAGGACAGATTTAGTCTAACTGTTGCAAAAAAATGTTCTGCGCACAGTGCCAAACAGAATTATATCTTAAACAAATATTTATCATTTCTTATCTAAATATTGTCTTTTTTATCCTTTTCGGTTTCTTGTTCAAGCCGGATTACATAATTTTGAGGCTCCCGCACTGTTTTAATATCTTGTACCAAAATCCGTCCGTATATCAACATCAATCAAGTATTTCATGTTATTCTCCATCTTTCAAAATGCTATTTTGCTATTGCTTCTTCTCTCCCACACCTCACGGTGTGAAACTTGCAAGTCGCTTTAGAGTTTGTCGGTAACTGCGCCTCGGTGGACTTTCACCACAGAGCTTTGGTATGCCCGTCATACACAACAAAAGGGCAAGCACGCTTGCCCTCTGTTACGCTCGCATTCAGAGTATCGAAACACTCACTCTTAAATTTCTTGATTAGATCCAAGAGAAACTCGCTGTAAACTCATTAAAGCAACTCTCAACTGAATCTATCGCTTACATTTCACGAGAACCTCGTTCTGTAAGCCCGAGGCGAACTGCCCGTGCTTTTTTTGAACACGGTGCTGAAATAAAACCTGTCGTTATATCCCAGTGCAGCTGCTACATCCCCTATGCTCATATGAGTTTCCGTAGGCAAGCGGGACCCGAACCCGTATTGGTTTAACATAGAGATTTTCGCCGTTATTGCGTCAAACACCTTGAAAATACGGCAAGTATTCTCTGCTGCGTTTTCCTTATACCGACAAAAATCTCTTATGTTAAACTGCTCGCACCTGCCGATGAGATGTTTTTCGCAAGATTTCAGTGCGGCAGGATGAAGGCAGGCTTGACGCCTGTCAAATCCGACAAGCTGAAAGATTGCAAAAACATCCATCGTCAGGCAATGCGTGTTCGAGTCTCGTTTGCCTAAACATTCTTTCGAATCAGCACATCTGTGCACTCCGTCAAATCTCTGTCTCCTGATTCAAAAACAACAATTCTCTTTTTCCTGTCATTCTTTAAGGTGATTCTGTTGAAAATCTCCCTCAGCGTCATGTCAAAATTTGCTTTGTTTGCCTCATTTGCCGTTGCCCACACCTCTATTACTCCGACAGTCTCATTCACGGAAATTCTCATAAAATCACCCTCTTTCACTCTTTTATTATTCCTGGATTTTCCTCGATTAATACATCTTTTGAATTTCGGCAAACAAAAAATGCGGAACAACTATCATTTTTTATTCACATACAAAATACCATAATATGTCTTTTTCGCCTGTTCAGTCTGCCCGAGTCAACGCAAAATCAATTTTTTAAGCAGAATTCTATCACGGATTTTTCACACCCGATTTATATCAATTTCTCAATAATTTGTGTATATCTTTTTGTCATCGTCCATGGAGCCTACGACAAATTTTCAAAATTCAAAATCTCTGTAACTCGCATAATTACTCGGTTTTTTCAGTCGTTTTTATATGTGGGAGCAAAAAGATGCATCTTCCGACACTGTTTTCGGATACATTTTCATTAAAAATTTTGCTAAAAATTCGGTGTTTCATATTGCTTTTTAATCGCATTTATGTTACAATGTTGTCAGTAATAATTCAGAGGTGAATATCTATATGGAAAACGCACATGCAAAAGATACCGCATTGACCGCAGACATCGTCGGCTATGCCAGAATATCGGTTGACATAGAAAAAGAAGAAGATAAGAATGTATCCATAGAAAATCAGATTGATTTTATTGAGGATTATGCAAAATCACATTTTCCGAACTGCAATCTGAAAATATACAAAGACAGAGACAAATCCGGCTACACCTTTGAACAAAGGGAAGATTATCAGAAAATGCGCAAAAGGCTCATGAACGGCGAAGCAAAAATCCTGCTTGTAAAAGACTTTTCAAGGTTTGCAAGGCGCAACAGCCTTGGACTGTATGAATTGGAGCTACTGCGTGACGCCGGAGTTAGAATCATATCAATCACAGACGCAATTGACTTTCCCACGCATGACGACTGGCTGCAAATACAGCTGCGTTTTCTTTTGAACGAACAGCCGGTGACGGACACAAGCAAAAAGGTAAGGGCAGTTATAGGCAAATCGCAATCCAAGGGCGAGTGGCTGTGCGCCGTGCCTTACGGGTATGTTGTCACCAGTTATAAAAATCTGAAATTCGAGATTGTGCCCGACGAAGCAGACATAATAAAAAAGATTTTTCAACTGTACAATTACGGATGGGGCTACAAAAAAATCGCAAACTACCTGACCGACAAAAGCATACCCACACCGAGAATGAAAGAAAAAGAGCGTGCAGAAAACGAGGACAAACAATACAACAGAAAAGTAAAAAAAGAATGGTCTATCGTAACGATATCAACTATTCTCGCAAATGATTTTTACATCGGCACGCTCCGTCAGCACAAATATCAGCGCACAAAAATCAACGGTTCGGACGCAAAACTTTCGGATGACGAAAACATTGTTTTTGAAAAACACCACGAGCCGATTATTGACGACCGCACATTTTTATATACGCGCGAACAGCTGTCAAAGCGAACAACCGCACACTACCGCGGCGTAAAAAAATACGAAACGCCGTATACGGGATACCTGTTTTGCGGCGACTGCGGCGCACCGATGTTCAGTCGCAGCCGACCCGAACTCGAACCGTCATATATATGCGGAACCTACCACAAAAGAGGTCTTAAAGGCTGTACTTCTCATCACATAAGAGTGGATTTTCTCGACGGTGTGCTCAAAGATTATGTGCGCTTGGTCAAGATGAACTCCGCCGATATGCTTGAAAAACTTGAAAAAAGCATAGCCGAAGAATCACAGGCGATGAACGAGAATGAAAACATCATTGAGATACTGACTTCTCGCCTGGAAAATGCCAAAGAGGAACTTAAGGCTACGAAAAAACAAAAAATCCGTGATATGATAAAAAGCGGTGATGACAAGGAATTGATTGAGGAAACATACGCCGAAATCGAACATGAGCTGACAGACAAGATTTACGGGATTGAAAATCAGCTGAAAGCAAACTGTGACAGACGAAGCGAAATAGTAAAAGCAAACCGCGCCGCAAAGACGGTGTTCGAAGTCTTTGACAACATCTTGAGTAAAGAAAAGCTCGACAAAACCGACATTGGACTGATTGTTGAGCGGATAAGCATTTTCAATGACGGCATAGTAAAAATCAAGCTGAAAGCAGACATAGAAAATCTGCTTAAAATCGGCGAACTGCCGAATGAGGAAATCGCAAATTTTAATTTTGACAGTATAGGCAGCTCATTTGACGCCCGATATGCCTGCAAAACAAGGAACAGACAGGCAAAGGCTTATACTGTCAGTGTTATCAGTGAGGGCGACCCGCTTGAAATATTCACAGAAAGAGACGGCGAAGTCATATTCAAAAAATACTCTCCCATAGGCGAACTCGGCGAATTTGCCTCGAAATACGCCGAGACGCTGTACAAGACATCGGGCTTCCCGGTGTGCATAACCGACAAAGACTCAATAATAGCCATTGCCGGCGCACCGCGCAAAGAGCTTTACGAAAAACCGGTGAGCAGCGCCGTGGAAAAGGTAATGGATGAGAAAAGGTACTATATGTCCGAAAACGGTTCAAAGCTGTCCGTGACGGACTCAAACGACAGGTACAGCGCCGGCATAATATCTCCGATAATGGCTGAGGGAGACATCATAGGCAATGTAATAGTGATGAAAGAGAGCGACAGCGACACCATGACAGAAACGGAACTGAAACTTGCCAATGCGGCGTCTATGTTCCTCGGCAAACAAATGGAGATATGAATTGAAAATCGGGATTTGTCGCGGTGATGAATCCCGATTTTTTTTGCTTGACTTTTGACGAGCGCAATGATACCATATAATCATAAACTAAAAACTCGGAGACGGACTATGGACAAATTTTCAAAACAGGACACAAGCGTAATAAAAGGTCTGGCGGTGATGATGCTGCTGTACCATCACCTCGGCATGGGCATACTGCCGGCGCCGATTGACTGGAGGGCAAACTCGCTGTACACGATAATCGCAACGCTGTGCAAGGTGTGCGTGGCGCTGTTCGTGCTACTCAGCGGCTACGGCATAAACGAGAGCCACAAGTGCAAGGCGGAATCAATATCCGACGCACGCTTTGTGAAAAATCATCTTGTCAAGCTGATGAAACAATTTTGGTTCATATACATAATCTTTGTGCCGATGGGATTTGTTTTTCACGAAAGCCCAATAGAGATATATGGGAAAAACTTTATGGGATTCATATACTTTTTGCTTGACTTTTTCGGCTTGAAATCGCTTTTCGGCACGCATACCATGAATCAGACATGGTGGTACATGGAGACGGTCATAGTGCTGTACATACTGTTTCCGCTGCTTAAATACCTGTGCAAAAAAGTGCCTGTTCTTTTGCTTGCGGTAACATTTGTGCCGATAGTGGTGTATTCGTACTTCTGCGACGGTTCATACGACAACTGCCGCGAGATTTTTTGGATTTTCCCGTTTGTTGTCGGCATACTGCTGTCAGAGCACGGTGTACTCAACAGGCTGTCCGCGGCAATGGCGGCTCACTTTGCGCCGATATGCGCGGCGGCGGTTGCATCGGCGCTGATTATGACCGCCGTGCGGTCGCACTTCGGCATAATCGCGGACACATTTTATGCAATGGCTATCATTGCGGCGTGCAAAGCGACAATCTGCCGCATTAAATATGTTAAGGGATTTTTTAATTCGTTTGGTGTACATTCGGCAAACATATTCATGATGCATTCGTTTCTGTACTGTTACTTTGAGCCTGTGAAGCAAATTGTTTTTTCGGTCAATTCAAATATCGGCTGTTACCTGATACTGCTTGCGGAGTGCTACGTGGCGTCGGATTACATTGAGGTTTTGAAAGAGAGGATAAAAAGCATAATCCCGTTTGCCTGAGCAGACGGGTCGATGTGGGCATCGACCCCTACCGCTAAACGCAAATTCCGCACAAGGGCGAGGGGGGGTATTTTATTTTGGCACGCATTAAAACCTGTGCCGTCTGTGTATGTGTTTTTTATTCTTGCCTTCTTGCCGACTCGGACAGCTGTGCGGTAGCGCAGAACTCGTCGTCTTAGAATAAAAAACACATACACAGCCTCTGACGAAATATTTTCTACGCATAGCGTGCTGCTGCTATCGATTTTCAAAACATATAATATACACCCCCGAGACGCCGCACAATTTTTTGCCCCAAAATCAAGCCTTACAGGTACTCCCCGTCATAACTCTGCGCATCCGCACTGAAAACGCACCTGACAGACGGATTAGAATTAACCTTACCAATAAAATACAGCGTATTATACTTGCCGCTGCGCACGGTCTGCCTGCCGCAGTTAAGCAAAACCTTATCCGAACCGCAATTGCGCACGGTGAAATTATATGTATCGGGAATCATGTCGATGTATCGGCTGATTTCCAGGTAATCCACGCCGCCGAGAATCTGCGAATTATTTGCAAACACATCGGCATTGATGATGTCCGGCGACAGATTGCAAACGCGCAGATGCGCAAGAGAGCGGTTGTTTTGATTAAACGTCTCGCGGATGCCGTACAGGCTGACGGAATCGTCTATGCAAACAGCCGCCACGGTGTAAACGGACGGCTCGGCAAAGGTAAGCATAATTTTGCCGGCTGCTTCGCAATTGACGCACGACACGGTGAATGTGTCCGTGCCGACGGGCACCTCCGTAAACGGCGAAAACGCGCCAAACGGCAAATCGGCGGCAATCACCTCGTCACCCATGGAAAAACTCATTGTTCTGCCGAGGGAATCGGCATTAAAAAATCTGACATACGGTTTTCTGGTCATATGGTCCTCCTCAAAATTTATTCACAAAAAAATTACGGCTCTATGTTCATGTTCTCAAAAATCTCCATGTTGTCCTCGTCTACCTCGCCGATATCGCGCTCAATCGGTTTTTCGCTTTTTTCAACTTTTTCTCTTTTTTCCGCTTTTTCCGCTTTTTCCGCACCGAATCGCTCGCTCAAAATCCGCGCAATCGTCTCAAGCTCCTGCTCAATGTTTCCCAGCCGTGCGGCAAGGTCTATGCTCACCTGCATATTGTCTCCCGACTTGTTGTAATAATCCATTATTTCGCTCTCCCCCTCGTCCATATCATCTATCTGCTCCAAAATCTCCGCCTCGTGTATGATGCCGCCGTTTATCCGCGACAGCAGCGCATGACAGACTCCTATGCACAGCCCGTCTCTGCCGTGACGGTATGCACCGAATGACTCCGCTCCGCCCGGCAGCGCGTCAACAGCCTTTGGCGGAGAGAAGTTTTTGCCGCCGTCGTAGCTGACACATTCCGATGTTTCAAAATTGTCGCTCCACTGCACATATACCGTGTCGCCGACCGCTATGATGTTAGGCACGCAGCCTGCGCCTACGCCGAAGCCGACATTGCGCACCTCACCGCCCGGCACGGCGCAGCATACCACATAATATCCGTGGGAGCGCGCCACGAAAGCCGTGCGCACAACCCCGTGAGCATCGCAGATGCTCGATACTGCACCCATGCTCTCGTGCTCAAACGGCAGCTCCTCATATGCCTTGCGCGACCAGGAGAACACCCGATATCTGCTCACCTCGCTGCCGTCGGCATAGAATATGTGCGTGTTCAGGTCGTTGTCGCAGCATACCGAGAATGAACCTCGGTAGCCGAGCTCATCCACCACCTCGGGCGAGCCTATCATATCCGGCCCGTCGAATATCTGGTGGGTAAGCAGCCTTTTGTCGTCATATTCAAAGCTGTACCACAGGTTCATCCGTCCGCTTATGCATATTATGCGCAGCGACTTTATGCGCGCATTTCCGCTGCGGTCGGACATCACGGTGAATTTCTTCCATGAGGAAAAGTCATATTTAAAGTACATTATCTCCCCGTCTGCCGTCACCGCCGCAAGGTGTACGTGACCGAGCGCGTCAAGCGTTGCATCAAAGACGGACGTCATGCCGCCGGACAGCAGATATCTCTCCCTTTCGGCGCACTCGCAGTACAGCTCGCCGTCCTCGTTTACGACAAAATTCTGCCGCTCGCCATGTATATCGTCAAGAATTAATCTTTTCAATCAAAAAACTCCCTCCCGTTGCATCTCAATACATAAATATATGAAAATGAGGGTAAATATTCATAAAAAAGAGATAAAGCATTGAAAAATCGCCTCCACTAATGTATAATGTAGGAGATATCAAAAAAATCACAAAAGAGGGAGAAATCTGAAATGGCAAGTTTTTTTAAAAGAAAGGGAATAAAGCTCTCTTTCAAGACATACTTTATTGACGCGCTGGGCGCAATGGCGCTCGGTCTGTTTGCCTCGCTGCTGATTGGCACAATATTCGGCACGGTGTACGACAAAACCGGCGTGGAGTTTTTCAAGACAATGAAGGAATACGCCTCCGCAGCCACAGGCCCTGCTATGGCAATAGCCATAGGCTCTGCGCTCGGCGCACCTCAGCTGGTGCTGCTGTCGCTGTGCGCGGTCGGCTGCGCTTCAAACACCCTCGGCGGCCCCATGGGCACATTCTTCGCCGTCGTGATTGCCACAGAGTGCGGAAAAATAGTATCTAAGGAAACCAAGATTGACATACTCGTCACCCCGTCGGTTACAATTGCCGCCGGCACGGGAATCGCCCTGCTTACAGGTCCGGGAATATCGTATGTGATGACGAGCCTGGGCAACTTCATCATGACCTGCACGGAGCTTCAGCCGTTCTGGATGGGTGTGCTTGTGTCCGTGGTTGTGGGCATCTGCCTCACACTGCCGATAAGCTCGGCGGCGATATGCGCGTCGCTCGCACTGGTCGGGCTCGGCGGCGGCGCGGCTACGGCAGGCTGCTGCGCCCAGATGATAGGCTTTGCGGTGATGAGTTTCCGCGAAAACGGCGTCAGCGGTCTGCTCGCCCAGGGCTTGGGCACAAGTATGCTGCAAATGGGCAACATAATGAAAAATCCGCGCATATGGATTCCGCCCACGCTCGTGTCCGCAATCACAGGTCCTATTGCAACCTGCGTGTTTAAGATGCAGAACCCCGTTGCCATTGCCTCCGGCATGGGCACCTGCGGGCTTGTCGGCCCCATAGGCGTGATGACCGGCGAGGGCTTCGGCACATTTGATTTTGTCGGCATGGTGCTCATCTGCATTGTGCTTCCGGCTGTGCTCACACCGATTTTTGCAAATCTGCTGCGCAAAATCGGCTGGATAAAGAGCGGCGACCTCAAACTGAACCTGTAAAAAAAGCAAAGGAATCATAAAACATGAATATCAGAGATATTGCCGCGATTGCGGCGTGCAAAATGCTAATAAAAATCGGCAGAATGATGGGCAAAAAGGGCAGCTCCACCCCGGGCGAAATAGCGCTGAAGATATCGCCCTCCGTGCTCCGTCACCTCGCCGCGCAGGTGAGGGGCGAGACAGTCGCCGTGTGCGGAACAAACGGCAAAACCACCACGAATAACCTCATTTGCGATCTGCTCGAGGCACGGGGCAAAAGCGTAGTCTGCAACCGGGTGGGCGCAAATATGCTGCCCGGCGTGGCGTGCGCTTTCATTGCCAAAGCCTCGCTCACGGGGAGGCTCAATGCAGACTTTGCCGCAATCGAGTGCGACGAGGCAAGCCTGCGCCACATAATAAAACACCTGACCCCGTCAAAGATTGTCATCACCAACCTTTTCCGCGACCAGCTGGACAGATACGGCGAGATAGATATAACCATCGGTCTGCTGAATGAAGCTCTGTCAAAATTGCCCGACACCAAGCTGATACTTAATGCGGACGATCCGCTGTGCGCGCAGTTTGGCTCGGGCAGAGACTGCATATACTACGGCGTGGACGAGGATTGCAGCATAAACGTAAACGAGACCAAAGAGGGCAGATTTTGCATGAAATGCGGCGGCGAGCTGAAATATAACTACTATCATTACAGCCAGCTGGGCGACTACGAATGCCCGAACTGCGGCTTCAAACGTCCGAAACCCGACTTCAGCGCGCGAAACATTGATCTGACGGACGGAATGAAATTCGATGTATTCCACGGCGGCAAGGTTACGCCGCTGAACCTCAATTACCGCGGATTCTACAACATCTACAACGTGCTTGCGTCGTTTTGCGTGTACGAATCGCTCGGTATGGGCAGCGACGGCATAAACGAGGTGTTCAACCGCTACAAACCCCAAATCGGCAGAATGGAGCCTTTCAGCATAGACGGCAAGGCGGTTATCCTCAACCTGTCAAAAAATCCTGCCGGCTTTAACCAGGCGATAGCCACGCTTGCGGCGGACAAACGAAAGAAGGACGTCATGATTGTACTGAACGACAACGCCCAGGACGGCAGAGACGTGTCATGGATATGGGATGTGGACTACGAAAAACTGACCGACGCCAACATAGACACACTCTATGCAAGCGGCATACGCAAGTACGACATGGCGCTGCGGCTGAAATACGCCGGATTTGACAATGTGCCGGCGCGCGACAACAACACGGAAACCATAAACGAAATTGCTCACAAAAACGGCGAGATATGCTATGTGCTGATAAACTACACCGCGCTTTTCGGCACACAAAACAGCCTTAAGGAGCTGGAAGGCAGGACGGAAAAATGAAGATAACCATTGCACACCTATACCCCGATTTGCTGAATCTCTACGGCGACAGAGGCAACATAATCACGCTGAGCCGCAGGCTGCGGCTGCGCGGAATTGAAGCGGAAGTAAACGAATACGAACTGCGCGACAACATTAATTTCGGCTCTGCCGACATAATATTCATCGGCGGCGGCTCGGACAGAGAACAAAAACTTGTCTGCAGCCGACTGAGGGAATTCCGAAACGAGATTGCCGATTTTGCCGAGAGCGGCGGCTCTGTCCTCGCGGTTTGCGGCGGATATCAGCTGCTCGGCAGGTATTACAAGCTCGATGACGAGACAATCGCCGGCACGGAGCTGCTCGACATATACACCGAGCAGAAATCCGGCAGGCTGATAGGCAATATAGTGCTTGACAGCGGCATTATATCATCGACAGTAGTCGGTTTTGAAAACCACGGCGGCAGAACCTACACGGGCAGTTACGCACCGCTCGGCACGGTGAGATACGGCAGCGGCAACAACGCCGAGGACGGCAAAGAGGGAGTCGTATACAAAAACGTTATCGGCACATATCTGCACGGTCCTCTGCTGCCGAAGAACCCCAAGCTCGCGGATTATATAATATCAAATGCGCTTGAGAGAAAATACGGCGAAAAAATCGCCCTGTCTCCGCTTGACGACGAAGCGGAAAACCTGGCGCATGATTATGTGGTAAAAAGATTCTGCGATTGACGCTTGCAGCTCAGTCGCCGCACGGTCGGTCTGCGCAAGCCGACCGACCGTGCGGATGAAAAAAAGCAGGGTGCGCAAGGCGGCGGTTGAATGAGCGATACAAGCCGCGAAATAACAGCTGACAAAACGGCTTATGCCAATTAAAAATAAAATTTTCTTCCGATTACCGATAAAATTACCCCCGATTGCTATTGACATATCAAATGCGATATGATATACTTGTATCAAGTTAGTGTAGACTAACTCAATGCCTTGCGGCATTATTTTTTGAATATCAGTTAGTTTGCACTAACTGATACAAAGGAGAGCGCACCATGCTTGAAGCACTGCTTGCGCACTACTGCGCACCGGCATTTGCCGGTATAAAACCGTCAAACATCGCTACAATTCAAAAATCGCAGATACCAAATCTGCACTGCGAGATTGACAGGCTCAACAAGGAGCTGAACTGCCGTGACATCTACATAGAAATCCTGTGCGAGTGCGAAAGACGCGCCCTCGTCATGGTGTATCGCAGCGCCGTGCTGCAAAAACACCTGTCGCGCTCCGGCGAGACGACGTTTCTCGGTCGGTACGGCTATGAGGAGTGCATCAGCCCGTCGGATTACATAGGCAAGCTGAAATCGCGGCTCGGCTGTGACGGCTTTCCGCATGAGATAGGGGTTTTTCTCGGCTATCCCCTGCGTGACATCTACTGCTTCATCCATCACCGCAGCCGCGGCTGCCTCATGGTGGGCGAATGGAGGGTGTATCACAACGCGGACGAGGCTGCAAGGCTGTTCTCACGGTTCAAATCATGCAGAGCGGCGCTTGTGCGCATGGTGACGGAAAAGGGGAAAACGCTTGCGCAGATTTTTTGCGCGGCATGACATTAGGCAAATTCAATTCAAGGAGGATTTTTTACAATGAATAAAACAGCAATAATTTACTGGAGCGGCACGGGCAACCCCGCCGCAATGGCAGAG
>CAJLYL010000043.1 GCA_905210855.1 uncultured Clostridia bacterium | reverse complement strand
GCGATAGGCATTGCCCTTGCAGCAATGGCGGCATTTTTGGGCTTTGGCCTCGTAAGGAAATATGTGTAATTTATATAGTCTGTTATAAATTCATTTTTCAAATCAGGGATGCGGCAAAACATTTTGACGCGCCCTGTTTTTGTATATAAAATTAATAAAAGATTTTTTCTTTGAATATATTTATAGTATCTTTCGCAGAGGAGAGATGCCAAATTGATTATAAATCTGAATGTGCGCCGCATATTTGCCGCGGCGGCTGCCGCAATAGCCGGCATAGCAATCGGCGTGCTCATATCCTGCGGATTCCCGGCAGGCAATGTGCTCCCGACGTCAGGCGACGCGCAGCCCGATGATGCATACGGAATACCCGTAGTAATTCTCATGTATCACAATTTTTCAAAAGTTCCTTCAAAATGCGGAAAGTACACCGTAACGCCGCAGCTTTTTGAGCAAGATATACTGTATCTTAAATCGCTCGGATACGAATTTGTGACCTGTGACGACCTGACGGGCTATGTCGATTTACGGAACAATCTGCCGGAAAAATGCGCCATGATAACAATTGACGACGGCTACTACAACAATTATGTCTACGTATACCCCATACTGAAGGAGCAAAACGTGAAGGCAACAATATCCCCCATTGCCATAGAATCAGACAACTACACCGAGAGCGGCGACATGAATCCAAACTACGCAAACCTGTGCTGGGATAATATTTCAGAAATGGCTGAATCGGGGTTGGTGAGCTTTCAAAACCACACCTACAATCTGCACAAAATGATGAACGGTCGGCGCGGCTGTGCAAAAATGCGCTCCGAGAGCGCCGCCGAATATCAGGCTCGGCTGAAAACCGACCTCGGCACCGCCAATGAGAAAATCGCCGCGGCAACGGGAAAATCGCCGATATGCATGGTATATCCTTTCGGTGCGGCAAGCGCCGAGGCTCGCCCCGTGCTTGATGAGCTCGGCTTCCGCATGAGCCTGTCATGCACCGAGGGAATCAGCCGCATAACTCATGACCCCGAAAGTCTTTATATGCTCCGACGGAACAATCGTCCTTACGGAATATCAAGCGGCGATTTTTTTCGCAGTTTGGGTATTGTAAAATAGAATGTTTTATGATAAAATAACTGTATAAATAGGATAATGACGACTTAGTTTAAAATTTTGTTCATACAAAGGAGAAATTAACATGGATTTTTATACAGAGTATATTATTAAGCAGAAAAAATCCCCCCTGGTATACCTTGCGGCGCTCGGAATGATTGCCGCCACACTGCTTGTATGGACGCTTACCACGCCCCTCCTCGGCGTTGCGGCAATAGCAGGGCTTGTAGGGCTGGTTGATGTCGGCATGGTCTACCTGACATACATCGTCATCACCAATTTCAACATTGAGTACGAATACACCGTGACAAACACCGACCTTGATGTGGACAAAATAATTAACCGCCGCAAGAGAAAAAGAGTGGTAAGCGTGCGTTTTTCCGATATGGAGCTTATGGCGCCCGTGGGTTATCCCGACTTCAAGGCTGAGGAAAACGGCACCTTTGCCAAGGTGAATATGGCGGCAAAAAGTGCCGACGACCCCGAGGCATACTACATCATCACAGAGACAAACGGCACAAGAATTAAGCTTATATTCAATCCCACGCAGAAAATGATTGACAATGCAAAGCGAATTGCCCCCAGAAAAGTATACACCAAGGGAATGTGAAGATATGCCTGTCGGAATAGATATAGTCAAGATTGACAGAATAAAAAAAATCGGCGTGCAGCGCCTCGCCGATAAAATACTGTCCGATGCGGAAAAGCCTTTTTTCCGCCCCGACAAACCGGAAAGCCTCGCTGCTGCCTTTGCCGCAAAGGAGGCTTTTTCCAAAGCGCTCGGAACAGGTATGCGCGGATTTGATTTTCGGGATATTTCGCTGCTGCACGACAGCCTCGGCAAGCCGTATATCGTCATGTCCGATAAGCTGTCTGCCATTGCCTCATCGCGCGGAATCGGCGGCTGCGATGTATCGCTGTCTCACGAGAAGGATTATGCGGCAGCGACGGTCATCATACCGTCCGACTCTCATTTTGCCCGCTACAAACGCGCCGTACAAAAATTATCCGCCGCACCCGACAGCGTGATAAAGCCCGATTTTATCCGCTCGGTGCTCAAGCCGCGCCGTCGGGATATGCACAAAGGCGACTGCGGCAGGTTATTTTCAATTGCCGGTTCACTCGGACTCACGGGCGCGGCAATAATGTCGGCAGACTCTGCCCTGCGCTGCGGCGCCGGGCTTGTGACTCTCGGCTGTCCAAAGAGCCTTAACACCGTATTTGAAGTGCGCCTCACCGAGGCGATGACACTGCCGCTATCTGACACGGACGGCATAATAAACACCGCTGACAGCGAAAAAATATTAACGCGTGCTCAAAAATCCGACTGTGTTCTCTTCGGCCCCGGTCTCGGTCACAACGACGGCACTGAGGAACTGGCGCGGATTTTGATTAAAAATTGCAAATCTCCCATAGTTGCCGATGCGGACGGAATAAATTCCGTCTGCGTGAATACAGATATACTGAGGGAGCATAAATCGGTGATACTCACGCCCCATATAGGCGAATTTGCAAGGCTGTGCAAAAGGGAAATATCGGACATACTCAGCCACACGGCGGAATACGCCGTATCTTTTGCACGGGAATACGGCGTCGTGCTTGTGCTTAAGTCGCACGAAACCGCGGTTGCGTCGCCCGACGGCACTTTGATGACAAACCGCCTGGGCAACCCGGGCATGGCTACCGGAGGCAGCGGAGATGTGCTCTCCGGCGCAATTGCCTCGTTTGTTTGTCAGGGCTTTTCGCTTTTTGACGCGGCTGCTGCCGGGGTATATGTTCATTCGCTCGCTGCCGACATGGCGGCACAGGAAAAGGGTGAATACGGATTATTGCCGACGGATATAATATCATATCTGCCTTATGCTGTCAAATACAGTATCGGGAGCTGAAAATATTGCGAAAATTCAATCTTGCTGTTTTATCGCTGTTGTCAATTGTCTTAATCCTGTGCGGCTGCGGCGCGGAAAGCGCCGACATCCACGGAAAAATTCACAGCAAATTCTACACCATGCCGAGTTATTCGGCGCAGTGCGAAGCGATTGTCAAATCGAACAAGAATGAAAACACCTATCAATTCACCTGTGATTACGACAGCGCAAGCAACACACACGAGATAAGCTACCCCGACGCAACGGTCACGCTGACAAACGGCAAGGCGCGAATCGTGCGCGGAGATTCCATAAACGAAATTCCGACAAGCGACAGCGATATGCTCATATTGCTCGATACATTTTTTCAAAGCTACTATGAGAGCGAAAACACAAGCATGACTGTCGGAGCGATGTCAGGCGACAACAGCGGCACCACGGTACTCGAATGCGAGCTGACCAAGCCGACAAAATACGGCAGAGCAATGAAGCTGACCGTCCAAAACCGCGGCGTTGTGCCAAAAGAGCTTGTTACATACGATGCGGACGGAGACGAAAGAATAAAAGTGATATTCAAATCATTTGAAACAAAATAAATTTACTCAGAACACGAAAGAGGGAAAAACACATGAGAGCATGGGCAGAAATAGACCTTGACGCAATAGTCAGCAACATAAAGCAGATAAGGAAAATCACTTCGCCGAGCGCCTCGATAATGGCTATAATAAAAGCAGACGCTTACGGGCACGGATTCTTTGAAGTAGCGTCAGCACTGGCTGATAACGGAGCGGACGCATTCGGCGTTGCCACGGCGGACGAGGCTATTCAGATAAGAAAGGCAGGATTCAAAAATCCCATTCTTATTCTCGGCGTCATATTCCGCGACGATTTGGAGCGAATCATTGCAAACGACATTATGCCGGTGGTATTCGGTTACAGGTTTGCAAAGACTATATCGGACACGGCGGTGCGCCTCGGCAAAACCGCTAAAATCCACATAAAGCTCGACACGGGAATGTCGCGCATAGGCTATGTGTGTACGGGCAGCGACAGCACGGAGCGGATACTCGACAGCATAGTGGAGATATCCAAGCTGCCCAACATTGAGATAGACGGCATATTTTCGCATTTTGCAAAAGCGGACGAGGAAGAACGGGATTACACCAATTTACAGTTTGAGCGATTCAAATTCATAACGGACGAGCTGGAAAAACGCGGAGTACACATACCCATAAAGCACATATGCAATTCTGCCGGGATAATTCAATATCCGCAGTATCATCTGGACATGGTGCGCAGCGGCATCATCACCTACGGGCTTGCTCCGAGCGACGATGTGCCGATTGACCGCCTCGGCTTAAAACCGGCAATGCAGCTTAAATCCGTGGTGACAAATCTTAAGCGCATAAAGGTCGATACGCCCGTAAGCTACGGCGGCAAGTACATTGCCAAGCCCGGCACAAGGATTGCCACCGTCGCAATCGGCTATGCCGACGGATATTCACGCATACTTTCCGGCAAGGCACAGGTGCTGATTAACGGCAAAAAGGCAAATATAGTCGGCAACATATGCATGGATCAGCTTATGGCGGATGTCACTGAAATTGAGGACATAAAAATCGGCGATGAGGTTATATTATTCGGTTCTGATGGCAATAATACAATTACAGTAGAATCTGTTGCCGCCCTCATGGGCACGATAAACTACGAAACAATATGCGTCATCGGCAAGAGAATACCCCGAGTTTACATACGGGACAACAAGACGGTAAATGTTCTCAACTACTTGGCATAAAATTCATTTGACATTTCACCGCGAAGCTTATATAATATGTATGTAATCAATAATTGAATGACCGCCGAAACGGTCGTTCAACCGGAATGGGGGGCTTGGTTAATTTGTCGCGGCAAAAAAAAATACTCATCAGTTTACCGGATGCACTGCTTGACGAAGTTGACAATCTTGCGACAGAACAGAAAATCAACCGCAGTGAATTCATCAGAGAAGCCATGAGGCTGTACATCAGGGAGAGACGACGCACAGAGCTTTGCGCTCGCATGAAAAGAGGTTATGAAGAAATGGCGAAGATTAACCTTCAAATATCCGAATACTGTTTATCCGCCGACGGTACGCAGCAACAGACCTACGAGGAAAAACTTGCGGAGTGTGAATAATTGTGATTGTAAAAAGAGGAGATATTTTTTACGCAGATTTAAGCCCGGTGGTCGGCTCTGAGCAAGGCGGAGTACGCCCTGTTCTTGTGGTGCAGAATGACATCGGCAACAAATACAGCCCCACTGTAATTGTTGCTGCCATAACATCGCAGATAAACAAAGCAAAGCTGCCGACTCATATTGAATTATCCGGTGACGATTACGGTCTGTGCAAGGATTCTGTCGTCCTCATGGAGCAGATTCGCACAATTGACAAAAGAAGGCTAAAAGAGAAAATAGGACATCTCGACGATGATGTGTCCGCAAAAATCGACGAGGCTCTGAAGATAAGCTTTAGCCTCAACGACTGACAGCATTGACGACGATATTAATTTAGGATGGTGTACTTATGAGAAAAAACATTAAAAAATTCATTCTGCCAATCGGTGCAGCTGTGCTGACGCTGTCTGCATTTGCAGTGTTTGCCGCACCCGGAACCAACGATGACCCGCTGGTGTCTCTGTCATACATAACGGATACACTTGTGCCCGAGCTCCATTCATATGTGGACAGCAAGATTTCCGCAATTTCAAGTCAGGGACAAGGAGGCACGGCATCTCAGCCGGGATTCAGCGTTGTGGATGTGAAGCAAGGACAAACCGTAAAAGGCGGCAACGGCTGCGAGATGATACTGCGCATGGGCAGCGCAACCGTGAATGCGTCGCAGAGCGGCGGTCTGTCGGATGTTACCGCCGGTTTTGACCTGCCGCAGGGTTACGCAATGCCTGCCAACCACCTGCTCGTCGTACCGATAAACGACGGCAGAGGCGTCACAATGACAACGGACGGAAAAATAATGATTAAGGGTGCATACTCGGTTGAGTAAAAAAAGAATCCGATGATAAGCTTTTACGGCTATCATCGGATTTTTTTCTTTGTTTTTACTTCGTTATATCCTCTGCAATCTGCACCACATTACCGGCGCCGACGGTAACAACCAGGTCGCCCTCGCTCACATTCCTGCGCAGATAGTCCTCAATCTCTCCAAAATCCTTCATATACATTGCCCCAGGGATTTTCTCGGCAAGCTGCGCCGAGGACACCAGCCCCGTGTCTTTCTCCCTTGCAGCGTATATGTCGGCAAGAATAACATTGCCCGCGCCCGAGAGCGCATCGACAAATTCATCAAAGAGAGTGTATGTGCGCGTGTAGGTATGCGGCTGAAATACGCACCACAGCTTGTTGTGCTCCACTTTTGCCGCCGCGGCGAGCATAGCTCTTATCTCCGTGGGGTGGTGAGAATAATCGTCTACCACAAGCGCGCCGTTAAGCGTACCCTTGCGCTCAAACCGCCTGTGAGTGCCCTTGAAAGCCTCCAGACCATCTTTCACATATTCCATCTTTATATTCATCACATAAGCCGCCGCAACAGCCGCCACGGCGTTGAGTACATTGTGCTCGCCGGGCACGAAAAGCGACACAGAAACCAATCTGTCGCCCTTGTAGCGCACATCAAACGAAGCACAGCCGTCATGCGAATAAGTTATGTGCTCCGGCACAAAATCAGCATCCTTGAGTCCGAATGTATATACCTTGCCCTTTGCGCCCTGAACAGCCTTTTTGACATTCTCACTGCCTGACAGAGCAATCACCGCGCCGTCCTTAGGCACAAGCGCCGCAAAATCGGAAAATGCGCTTATAATGTCGTTTATGTCCTTGTAGTAGTCGAGGTGATCCTCCTCTATGTTGAGTATCAGTGCTATTTTCGGGAAGAATTTCAGGAAGCTTCTGCAATATTCGCACGATTCCGTGATGAACCACTCACTGCTGCCCATCCTGAAATTGCCGCCAATGAAATCAAGCTCTCCGCCAACCATGACTGTCGGGTCAAGCATGGCTTTCACCAATATGCACGCCAGCATGGATGTGGTCGTGGTCTTGCCGTGAGTGCCGGCAACCGATATGGCGTTGGCGTAGTCTTTCATTATCCAACCGAGCATTGTGGCGCGGTTCACAGTCTCTATGCCCTTTTCGCGTGCGGCAACAAGCTCCGGGTTGTCCTGCTTAACCGCCGCAGTGTACACAACCAAATCCTGATTCTTGATATTATCCGCACTCTGACCTTTTGATATAATGGCGCCGAGCGATTTCAGCTCGCGTATCTCCTTGTTATCGCCCGTGTCAGAGCCCGACACCATAACTCCCCTGTTCAGCATGATTTTGGCTATGCCGCTCATGCTTATGCCGCCGATTCCGACGAAATGTATAAAACCGTATTTATTCATCAAAACATCCCCCAATGTTAAACTCACATTAATATGTTCTAATTATACACCATGTCGGCAGAAAAATAAACACCTTTTTTGTCTTTTTTATCTCATTTAGGAATATTTTTTTCACAAAAAAGCAAGAGCGCCGTAAAAAACGCTCTTGCCTCGGTAAATCGGTATTAATAAATCTGTTTTTTTGAATCACACAACGCCGTGTGCCATCATGGAGTTTGCAACCTTCATGAAGCCTGCAATGTTTGCTCCGGCAACAAGGTTACCCTTCATGCCGTACTCCTCAGCAGCCTTTGCGGACTCATGATAGATATTAACCATGATGTCGTGCAGCTTTGCATCAACCTCTTCAAACGTCCATGAATATCTCATGGAGTTCTGGCTCATCTCGAGAGCCGATGTAGCAACGCCGCCGGCATTTGCAGCCTTTGCGGGCCCGAAGAGAACTCCTGCATTCTGGAATACAGCGATTGCCTCCGGTGTGGAAGGCATATTTGCGCCCTCTGCCACCGCATAGCAGCCGTTTGCAACGAGAGCCTTTGCGCTCTCCTCGTCAATCTCGTTCTGAGTTGCGCACGGAAGAGCAATGTCGCACTTGATTGTCCATATGCCGCTGCAGCCCTCGTGATACTCTGCATTCGGGTGAGTTGCGACGTATTCTTTAATTCTCTTTCTCTCTACGAGTTTAATCTGCTTAACTGCGTCGAGGTCTATGCCGTCTTTGTCATAGATGTATCCGTTGGAATCGGACATAGCAACAACCTTTGCGCCGAGCTCCGTAGCCTTCTGGTTTGCAAAGATAGCAACATTACCCGAGCCGGAGATAACAACCGTTGCGTCCTTGAATGACTTGCCGTTATCTACGAGCATCTCTTTTGTGAAGTAGCACAGACCGAAGCCCGTTGCCTCTGTTCTTGCAAGGCTGCCGCCGTATGTAAGACCCTTTCCTGTGAGGATTCCGCTGAACTCGTTGCGCAGTCTCTTGTACTGACCGAACATAAAGCCAATCTCTCTTGCACCCACGCCGATGTCACCTGCCGGTACGTCGGTGTCTGCGCCGATATGTCTGTAAAGCTCCGTCATAAAGCTCTGACAGAAACGCATAACTTCCATGTCCGATTTGCCCTTGGGGTCGAAGTCGGAACCGCCCTTGCCGCCGCCTATCGGCAGACCGGTAAGAGAGTTTTTGAAAATCTGTTCAAAACCGAGGAACTTGATTATGCCCTCATATACCGACGGGTGCAAACGCAGACCGCCCTTGTAAGGGCCTATTGCACTGTTGAACTGGATGCGGAATCCGCGGTTTACCTGAACCTTACCGTTGTCGTCAACCCACGGAACGCGGAATTTGATAATTCTCTCAGGCTCAACAATCTCGTCGATTATGCCTCTCTCAACGAACTCGGGGTGCGCCTCTATAACAGGCTCCAGAGACTCCAGAACCTCGCGTACCGCCTGGTGGAACTCCGGCTCCGCAGGGTTTCTGCGAATTACGGTTTCCATTACATTTTCTAAATACTTGCTTTTGAATGCCACTGTAAATTACTCCTTTCACATGGTTATATCTAACCGGCCGCGGCGCACTTTCTGCACCGTGCCGAAGATAGCAAAAATTTAATCATGAATTGTCATCCATAATAGAGAGCTTTATGTCAGCCCCAGTCTGAAAAAACGCCACCATTGTGTCTATGAGGTACTGTCCGGCGTTACTCAGCTTCATATACGGTCTTATGAGACCAGTCCATATGTCGTACAAATCACGCGCAAGAATAGTAAAGCTGTTCTTGCTGTCATCCGTATCGTCCTCCAGTAAATCATAAACATTCTTCCACAGTCCGCCGTTGTATATATCGGCATAACCGATTTTGCCGAGATCCTCATCTTCAATCCACTTTTGCGCATAGTACATACCGCAGACCAAAAGATTTGTCGCAATGCCGAAATAGTAGCTTGTGGGGTTCTTCTCCAGTCCGCTTTTAAATTCCGCATCGCCGAGCCACGATATAACACAGGTTTTTCCCGCGGCAATAAGCTCATGGTTTATCACCGGACTGTCATCCGCAAAGCCCATTTCCTGTGCGGCGGCATACATCTGCGTAACCGCCGTCTCAAAAAGTCCGACCGGCGTCTGAAATTCTCTCCCTGCCAAAATATCACCCCGCTTCGATTATAAAGTATAACATAAAATAATAAAAAAATCAATTACTTAACAATAAATTTTATTTTATCTGCGCCGATTTGTAAATAAAACGTTTTTTCTTTGCATATTGCCACACCATACATAGCGACAGTGTTATAAAATAAACGAAGAGACACCGCAGCGCATAGCGTTTTGCAAGCGAAACAATGCCAAAACGGTTCATGTAATCATTGAAGACAAATATCGCAAGGCAGTGCGACAGATAGATATCGTATGTAGATAAATCGAGCGTTGCAAAGAACGCGCCATATCTCCCTGTTTTCCCCTCAAATTCTTTTACCGAGCACGACAGCACATACACGGCGAGTATCGCCGAGGTGCAGTAGAGGATATGCAATTGCTCCGCAAAGGCAAAGACGGTGCCACCCGTGACTGCGCGATGATAAAATGACACATCGGCAAGGCAAAGCGCTGCAAAAGCAAAGTAAACCGCGCCGCGGCGCGACATAAGCGCGGATTTAAATTTGTCATAATCCCTGCCGGCGGCGCAGCCGAGCATCCAGTAAATCATGTATGCGGCAAACACCCTGTCAGTATAGGGAAAATCCACCGACGCCCTTGCGAGAAAAACCGGAACAAAGCTTGCCGCAAGGCTCACAGCACAGCCGAGCGCAACAAGCGCAAAAGCGCCCATCCTCCTGCTCAACGCAAGCCACAGCGGAGCGAGCGCATAAAACTGAACTATGAGCACTATGAAATAAAAATGACTGACCAAATCGCCCACAAGCATATACCGGACAAGCTCGCGCAGACTGAAAGTAAAATAGCCGCTGCGCATAAAATAGATATAGTAAATCACAACCCAGAGCACATACGGCAGAATTATGGTGCGCGCTCTGCCGAGATAAAACCGCTTTGCGGAAAAATTCTTTGAAAATTTGACGAGCTTGAGCGCGCTCAAAAATATGAACCCCTGCACCACAAAAGCAATTGCACGGTTAAATGACGAAACGGCAAAGAACTGCAAACTGTTTTTTTGCAGATTGATGACCGCCTCGGACGACACGTGAATGAACACTACCAAAAGACAGAGAATCACATTCATAAACGACAGCTCAAACATTCTTTTTTTCATCATTAGTACCCTCCGCAAGCAAAAATCGGTCTGTATCCGACAGATACAAACCGATTATACCATAAGTGCAAGCCGCAACCGTCCTGCAACACACCGGTTCAATAAACACATAAGGTTTTAAAGTTTAACCGTGTTTATTATAACACAATACAATATAAAATTCAATTAATCTATGCACCGAGATATGCTTTCTTAATTCTGTCGTCGTTGAGCAGCTCCTGTGCATCGCCGGACATCCTTATCTCGCCCGTCTCAAGCACATATGCCCTGTCGGCAACGGAGAGCGCCTTTTTTGCATTCTGCTCAACAAGCAGAACCGTCATGCCCTCGTCGGACACCTCTTTTATGATGCCGAATATCTCGTTTACAAGCAGCGGTGAAAGACCCATTGAAGGCTCGTCCATGAGGATAATCTTCGGGTCTGACATGAGCGCCCTGCCCATGGCGAGCATCTGTTGCTCACCGCCGGAGAGCGTGCCGGCTATCTGATTTTTCCTCTCATCAAGCCTGGGAAAATGCCTGTATACATTCTGCAGCGATTCCTCTATCGCCTGCTTGCCGTCAGTCCTGGTGTATGCGCCGAGCATAAGGTTTTTGTACACCGTCAGCTCCTGAAACACGCGTCTGCCCTCGGGCACATGAGCCATGCCCATGGCAACTATGTTATGCGCAGCCTCTTTTGTCAGGTCGTGCTCCTCATACATTATGGAGCCGCTGTGCGCGGGGATAAGGCCTGTAATCGTGTGCAGAGTGGTAGTCTTGCCGGCGCCGTTAGCACCGATGAGAGCCACTATCTCACCCTCGTTTACGGTGAGCGATATTCCCTTGAGCGCACGGATAACTCCGTAATACACCTGCAAATCCTTTATTTCGAGAAGCGGTTTTTTAATATTCATTTATGCCAACTCTCCTTTCCTATTCGCCCAGATAAGCCGTCACAACCTCGGGAGCTGTGAGAACCGTCTTGGGGTCGCCGTGCATCAGTTCCTGACCGAAATTAAGCACCGTGAGTTCCTCGCATATACCTGCGACAAGCTTCATGTCGTGCTCAATGAGAAGAATCGTCATATCAAAGTTATCCTTGATAAATCTGATGGTGTCCATAAGCTCTGCCGTCTCGTTGGGGTTCATGCCGGCAGCCGGCTCATCAAGGAGCAAAAGCTTCGGATTGGTTGCGAGTGCACGGGCAATCTCAAGTTTTCTCTGTTCGCCGTAGGAGAGGTTGCAGGCAAGGATGTTCCTCTGCTCATAAAGACCGAAGATTTTGAGGATATCCTTTGCCTTTTCACGCATATCGGTTTCGCACTCAAAGTGGCGCGGAAGCCTTATCATACTTGTGAGAGGGTTGCACTTGAACTCCGGCTGATTGTGCAAACCGACCATGACATTGCGGACAACCGACATATTGTTAAAAAGTCTTATGTTCTGGAATGTTCTCGCTATTCCCTTATGGTTGATAGTCTCCTGGCTTTTGCCGGTAAGATCCTCCCCGTCGAGAAAAAATTTTCCCTCGGTGGGCTTGTACACGCCGGTGAGCATATTAAACACCGTGGTTTTGCCGGCGCCGTTAGGGCCGATAAGACCGTAAAGCCTGTTCTTGGCTATGCTGATATTCAGGTTTGAAACGGCTTTCAATCCGCCGAAAGAGATACCGAGGTTCTCGGTTTTGAGCATTATTTTTTCTTTCATGTCAATTTACTCCCCTTTCTTGGACTGCGGCTTGTTGTCGCCGACATTTATGTCTGTCGAAAGCAATTCGTCCATTCTGATTTTTGTGGGTATTCTGTCCCATGATGCCTCATCGCTGTTGATGTTAGCCGGATCATGTTTTTTGCCGAGCTTAAGTATATGCGCAAAGAAATCTCTGAATCTTCTTCTCAAATCCGCAAGTGCCGGAGCGTTGCTGAAGATAACCATGATGATGAGAATGAGCGCATAGATAAGGTATTTCATCGCAGCGAGGTTGCCCGAGAGATATTTTTGCAGCGAATAGTTGATGAGCGATATTGCCGTCGCCGCAACTATTGAGCCTGTTATATTGCCCATGCCGCCGAGCACAACCATAACGAGAATCTCTATTGAATAGTTGTAAGAGAAGAACGAATAGTTGACCGGTGTGGCATAGTGCGCATAGATAACGCCTGCTATTCCTGCGAAGAATGATGAGAGCATAAATGCGAACAGCTTGTAGAACGTAACATTTATGCCCATTGCCTTTGCGGCAATCTCGTTGTCGCGGATAGCCGTTACCGCTCTGCCGTGTTTGCTGCGGATAAAGTTCTGCACCACAATAAGCATTATTAGCGCCACGACGAATGTGACAACAAAGAGCGTCGGCGATGTTCTTGTGTCGTACTTAATGGCACTGGTGTTAAGACCCATTGCCGCGCCGAAGAGCTTTTGATTCTTAAAGACGTTTCGCACAATCTCGCCGAAAGCGAGGGTTACTATCGCAAGGTAGTCGCCTTTTAGGCGAAGTGACGGCAGACCTATTATAAAGCCGAAAAGCGTCGAGACAAGTCCGCCGATAAGCATCGCTATTATGAGCACAAGCAACTTTGAATCAATAACGGATGAAAGCCCGACCGCCGCAAGACCGCCGATGTATGCGCCGATGCACATGAATCCGGCGTGACCGAGACTCAGCTCACCGAGAAAGCCGACAACTACATTGAGCGATACCGCCAGGATTATGCTAAAGCCTATCTGTGTGAACAGCGACGCCATTGAAAGCTTAACGCCGCCCGTGAACATAATCAGGCTGAAGACGCCGAGCAGTGCGAGAACAAGCACATAGTTGACATAGTTCTTAAATTTATAACCTTTTTTGATGTTCTGAAAATATTTACCCATACCGCTCACACCTTCTCTCTTCTTCTTTTACCCAGGAATCCCGTAGGCTTAACAAGCAATATCACGATAAGCAGACCGAACTCAATCGAAGTGGTATACGGTGATACCGCCGGCACGCTGAGGCAAAACTTCTCTATAATGCCGAGAACCACACCGCCGAGCATAGCGCCCGGAATTGAGCCTATGCCGCCGATAACCGCCGCCGTGAATGCCTTGATACCGGGCATTGCGCCGAGGGTCGGCTCAACATTTCTGCCGTAAAGATAAAACGTACCTGCAATTGCGGCAAGTGCCGAACCTATTGCAAAGGTTATGGTAATAATTTTGTTTACGTTGATGCCCATGAGCTGAGCCGCACCCTTATCCTCGGACACGGCAAGCATTGCGCTGCCCGTTTTGGTATACTTGATGAACAGTGTGAGCGCAACCATGATTATTGCGCCGACAACCAGCGTCACCGCCGCAGATGTACTTATGCCCACGCTCTTAAGAAAAGCCACGTCGGGCAGAGACCAATCCTGAATCGGACGGGATTTTGACTGAAATATGAGCTGCGCCACGCTCTGGAGCAGATAGCTGACACCGATGGCGGTTATGAGCACAGCAAGAGGTGATGCGCCGCGGAGCGGCTTATATGCCACTTTTTCCACAACTATGCCCAGCACGGTACACACTATCACCGCCATGATGACAGCAACAAGCGGCTGACCGAGGGTAGCCATAGTCACAAATATGGTGTATGCGCCGACCATGATGATATCACCGTGGGCAAAGTTAAGCATTTTTGCTATTCCGTACAC
>CAJLYL010000042.1 GCA_905210855.1 uncultured Clostridia bacterium | reverse complement strand
AAAACCTTGTAATTGGCGGACGGGGGGGGATTCGAACCCACGTGCCGGAGTTACCGACAAACTGATTTCGAGTCAGCCCCGTTATGACCACTTCGATACCCGTCCTTATTCAATTCTCACCGTGCACCGCGATCAATTCATCGGCACAACAATATTATTATACTACAAAAAAATCAAAAAGTAAATACCCAAAATGAATTTTTTTGAACTTTTTGAAAAATAATCATTTTTTCAAGTACATCAGGCATATTCGTTTTTTAAGCCTCATATTTTCTATATTCGTTTCCGTCGAGGTCTTTCCAGACAAACACGCCGTCCTCAAGCGTCATATAAGAATTTCTTGACCCCTCTTTTGGGATAGAGACAGAACCGGGGTTAAGATAAGTAAATCTCCCCTCATCGCAAGCCGGGATATGGGTGTGACCGCAGAGCAAGATGTCACCGTCAGATAAAGAATCCGTCAGTTCTCCCCTCTTGTGACCGTGCGTGGCATAGACAAGACGGCTGCCGCAGTCTATGACGGCATACTCTGCAAGAATCGGGAAATCGAGCACCATCTGATCAACCTCGGTGTCGCAGTTGCCGCGCACGCAGAGTATCTTTGACTTGAGCGCATTCAGCATGGGGATAACCTCTTTTGGGGCGTAGTCACGCGGCAAATCGTTCCTCGGCCCGTGATAGAGCAGATCGCCGAGCAGAATCAGCCTGTCCGCGCCCTCTTTTTCAAAGCGCTCAACAAGCCTTTTACAATAATAAGCCGAGCCGTGTATATCCGATGCAATCAAGAATTTCATGGTACTCTCCCCCGTCGTATAAGCTATCTGCAATCAATTTTACAGTCTTTTCGGCAGAAAATCAAGCACAAAAGGATTAACAGTGCACCAAACCAACAAATTGACTATCAAAATACATCACAAAGTGACATTTTTATTAAAAATAACCATGAAAATTTATCAAAAAAATATTGACAGCGGCGGTTAGTTGTGATAAACTAACTCATGAAGGTTAGTGAGAGCTAACTGCATATTTTCGATATTGACCGGACGGCAAAATCAACTCAGGCAGACGGCGCTCGGACTTTGGTTCTGAGCCTGTCCCATACGATAAAGAAATCCCGGTCGGAACGGAGGTAAAAAATGATGCCGCTAAGCCTTGCAGCAGTCGGAGAGACAAACATCATCAAGAAAATCGGCGGAAAGCCGGAATTAAAAAAACACCTTGAGAACCTTGGATTCGTTGTCGGCGGTAATGTCAGTGTGGTGAGCACGCTCGCAGGAAACGTTATCGTAAACGTCAAAGAAGCAAGGGTTGCAATCAGTGAGGAAATGGCAAGAAAAATTATGGTTTAATTAAGACCTGAATTTTTTAAGGGAGGAAAAAAGATGAACACATTGAAACAGGCAAAAATCGGCGACACCGTAACAGTGGTTAAGCTGCACGGAGAGGGCGCCGTAAAGCGCAGACTTATGGATATGGGCATTACCAAGGGTACTGCCGTACATATCAGAAAAGTTGCTCCGCTGGGCGATCCCATAGAGGTGACCGTGCGCGGATACGAACTGTCACTGCGAAAAGCAGATGCGGAAATGATTGAAATTCAGTAAATAATATTGGGAAAGAGAGGATAAGTTATGAGTATCAGAATTGCCCTTGCAGGAAACCCAAACTGCGGCAAAACCACATTGTTTAACGCTCTGACAGGCTCAAATCAGTTTGTCGGAAACTGGCCGGGAGTTACGGTCGAGAAGAAGGAAGGAAAGCTTAAAAAGCACGACGGCGTAATCATCACCGACTTGCCGGGTATCTATTCCCTTTCGCCGTACACCCTTGAGGAGGTAGTTGCAAGAAACTACCTTATCGGCGAGAGGCCCGACGCTATACTTAACATCATAGACGGAACCAACCTTGAGAGAAACCTTTACCTCACCACACAGCTTACCGAGCTTGGCATACCTGTTGTTATCGCAATTAACATGATGGATGTCGTTAGAAAGAACGGCGATAAGATAAACATTGCCGAGCTGTCCAGAGAACTCGGATGCAAGGTGGTGGAGATATCCGCACTCAAAGGCGACGGAGTTATGCAGGCAGCAGAGGAAGCAATCAACGCTGCAAACGGCGGCAAGACAATACCTATGCACACATTCAGCGGCGCGGTTGAACACGCAATCGCTCACATAGAGGAAGCAATCCTCCACGATATGCCCGAAGATGAGCAGAGATGGTATGCGATAAAAATCTTTGAGCGCGACAGCAAAATAATCGAGAAACTCAACATTAAAGAAGATGTTCTCAAACATATAGAGGAAGACATCAAGACTGCCGAGGACGAACTCGACGACGACGCAGAGAGCATAATCACCAACGAGAGATATGTGTATATCGCTCAGCTGATGAAGGGATGCTATAAGAAGAAAAATGTCGGCAAGCTCTCCACATCGGATAAAATCGACCGCGTGGTTACCAACCGTTGGCTCGGTCTGCCGATATTCGCAGTGGTAATGTTCGTTGTGTACTACATCTCTATGGTAACAGTCGGCTCAATGGCTACGGACTGGGCAAACGACGGGCTTTTCGGTGACGGATGGCACCTGTTCGGCATAGGCTCGGCACAGTACGGCGAGGTAAGCGAGGAATTCGGCGGTGCAAGCGAGATTGTAAACGGTTACATCGAATTTGCCGCAAGCGAAGGCGTTGACACAGAAGATATCGAGGCGGCGCTCGACACAGAATCGGAAGATTTTGACGCAGACGCAGCAAAAGAGGCACTTGCAACATTTGCGGAAGATGTAAAAGATATCCCCGAGGCTACCTACACTGTCGTGGATGAAGAAACCATGGCGGACGAAGAGGTAACCTCAACATACAGCGAACTGCTCGACGCAATCGACACTTACGAGAGCTACGACTGCGCAGACCCCGATCCGGCAGAATACGGCGTGTGGGTTCCCGGTATTCCTGTTCTCGTGGAGAGTGCGCTCGATAAAGCAGATTGCGCGGATTGGCTCTCGGGTCTTATCCTCGACGGTATCGTAGCCGGTGTGGGCGCGGTACTCGGATTTGTACCTCAGATGCTCGTGCTGTTCCTGCTCCTCGCATTCCTTGAGGCTTGCGGATATATGGCTCGTATCGCATTCGTGCTCGACAGAGTGTTCCGCAAATTCGGTCTTTCCGGTAAGTCGTTCATACCTATGCTCATAGGCACAGGCTGCGGCGTACCGGGAGTAATGGCGTCGAGAACAATAGAGAACGACCGCGACAGAAAGATGACAATCATGACGACAACCTTCATCCCCTGCGGTGCAAAGGTTCCGTTCATAGCAATGATCGCCGGCGCTATATTCGGCGGCTCAGCTTGGGTATCAACTTCGGCATACTTCATCGGTATGGCAGCAATCATCATATCGGGTATCATGCTCAAAAAGACAAAGATGTTCGCAGGCGACCCTGCACCGTTTGTTATGGAGCTGCCGGCATACCATATGCCTACCCTGCTTAACGTACTGCGCAGTATGTGGGAGCGCGGCTGGTCATTCATAAAGAAAGCCGGCACAATAATCCTGCTTTCCACAATCTTTGTTTGGTTTACAACATACTTCGGCTTTACCGAAGACGGTTTCCGTATGCTCGATGAATCCGAAATCGGCATGAGCATACTTGCCAAGATAGGTAACTGCATCGCATGGATATTTGCACCTCTGGGCTGGGGCAACTGGCAGGCAGCCGTTGCGTCGATCACAGGTCTTGTGGCAAAAGAGAATATCGTCGGCACACTGGGCATTCTCTATGGCGGCGGAGATCAGACCGTATATCAGGCATTGGGCGGCGCATTCACCGCTGTCAGCGGATATTCGTTCCTGGTGTTCAATCTGCTGTGCGCACCTTGCTTTGCGGCAATCGGCGCTATAAAGAGAGAGATGAACAATACAAAGTGGACTTGGTTCGCAATCGGTTATCAGTGCGTATTCGCTTATGTAATCGCACTTATAGTAAATCAGCTCGGTATGCTCTTTGGCGGCAGCGCAAACATACTCGGTACAATAGTTGCGGTAGCGCTTATTGCCGGAATGGTATATATGCTCTTTAAGCCCTACAAAGAGGCAGAAACACTTAAATAAATTATTTTAACACACTCGCCCAAAGGAGGATTTTCAAAATGACTTGGCTAATGAACAATATCGGCACAATAGCAGTTTCCGCTATACTCCTTGCAGCAGTTATCCTTATTATACTGCATCTCAAAAAGAACAAAGCCGCAGGAAAATCCTCCTGCGGCTGCGGCTGTGCCAACTGTGCTCTGCACGGCAAGTGCCACGGCGGCAAGTAATAAAGGGAGAGTTCATGTTATGGTATACTCCCTGTTTTTCACAGTTATATCGGCATCGCTGATGTTGTATATAAAGAAAATATGTAAAAAATATCCGAAAAAGAAAGGAAATGTTTAATCATGAAATTCACAGAATTTATTACAGACAAAAAGACCCTCAGTTTCCTGGGCGGAGTGTTCGCCGCAACATACGGCGTAAAGGCGCTCAAGAGTGACAAGACGCGCAAAGCCTGCGTAAACGGACTTGCAAAATGCATCAAGCTCGGCAATGACGCACAGGAGACATTCAAGAACATGAAAGAGGAAGCGGAGGATATCTGCTACGACGCTAAAAAGGCGGCAGAGGAAGAATAAAAGAAGGAATGTTAAAATGAAATATTCTGTTGTTTACGATTCTCCGGGCAGACTGCGTTTGAGGTGCGGCGCCGGAGTATTTAACAAATATCAGGAAAACGCACTGATGCAGGAGATATCCGACATCAAGGGAGTCTGTTCAGTGCAGACATCGAGCATAAACGGCGGCATACTTGTGTATTACGACGGAGATTTGCGCGAGACCCTGCTTGAAAAGGCGTCGTCAATCGACCCTAAGGAAATCCCCGAGATGCCGCTCACATCCATACAGGAAGTGGACGCCGAGTTCAAAAAGAACTTTGCGGTGCTTGTCGGCAAGCGCGCTTTCATGAAGTTTTTTGTTCCGTCGTTCATCAAACTGCCGCTCACGGTCATCAGGGCACTCCCCTTTGTTAAAGAAGGATTGAAGAGCCTTTTGCACGGCAAAATGAACGTTGCTCTGCTCGACGCGGTGTCCGTGTCGGCGTCAATCCTCAGCGGTTCGCCGTCAACAGCTTCATCCGTAATGACCCTGCTCGGAATATCCTCGCTGCTTGAGGATTACACCCGAAAAAAGGCGAAAAACGCCCTCTCCGACAGCCTATCGCTGAACATAGACAAGGTGTGGAGAATAGACAGCGGAGCAGAAACCCTCGTGCCGCTGTCCGACATAAAAATCGGAGATACGGTGCGTGTGCGCACGGGCACCATGATACCCGTGGACGGATTTGTGACCGCCGGCTCTGCCGGAGTGAATGAATCGTCCATGACGGGCGAGGCAGTGCCCGTCATCAAGGAAAAAGGCATGAGCGTGTATGCCGGCACGGTTGTAGACGAAGGCAGCATAGACATAGTGACAGACAAGCTGCCCGACGACAGCCGCATAAGCGGCATTATCGACCTGATAGAGAACTCCGAGGAGCTGAAATCCGGAGTGCAGACCAAGGCGGAAAAATTCGCCGACAGCCTGGTGCCGTTCAGCCTGCTGGCAAGCGCCCTCTCCTACATCTTCACAGGAAATGTGACTAAGGCGCTGTCGGTGCTCATGGTGGACTACTCATGCGCCATAAAGCTGTCAACGCCAATATGCGTGATATCCGCAATGCGCGAGGCTACCAACTACGACATAATGATAAAGGGCGGCAGATACCTTGAGAACTACGCCTTTGCCGACACCGTCGTGTTCGACAAAACGGGAACTCTGACAGTCTCCTGCCCCACTCTCGCAAGGATTATACCTTTCGGCGATTACACAGAGGACGGGATTCTGCGCACCTCCGCTTGCCTGGAGGAGCATTTTCCCCACAGTGTAGCAAAAGCGGTTGTACACGCCGCCACAGAGCGCGGTCTGGAGCACAGAGAGGAGCACGCGGAGGTAGAATACATCGTTGCTCACGGCATAGCGTCCTATCTCGACGGCGAGAGGGTGTTAATCGGCAGTGCGCACTTTATATTTGACGACGAAAAGGTTGAATTAACAGACGAACAAAAAGAAATAATAATTAAAAACGGCGAAAAATACTCCATGATATACCTTGCAATCGGCGGAAAGCTCTGCGGTATACTCTGCATAGAAGACCCGATTCGCCCGAATGCGCATGAGGTGATATCGCAGCTGAGAGACAAAGGCATGACGGACGTTATGATGATAACCGGCGACGGCGAAAGCACCGCGTCAACCGTGTGCCGCGAGCTGGGAATAGATAAATTCCGCGCACGGGTGCTGCCTGAGGACAAGCTGGACATAATAAACGACATCAAGTCGTGCGGACACAAAGTGGTCATGGTGGGCGACGGTGTGAACGACTCCCCCGCTCTCGCAGCCGCAGATGTGTCCATAGCCATGAAGGACGCGTCGGACATAGCACGCGAGGTGGCTGACATCACGCTGCTCACGTCAAATCTTGACAGACTGGTGGTGCTGCGCGAGCTTAGCGAAAATCTGTTTGCAAGGATTCACTCAAACTACCGATTCATCAGCGTGTTCAACAGCGCACTGATATTGCTGGGTCTTGGCGGAGTGATAACGCCTGTCACAAGCGCGCTGCTGCATAATGTGTCAACCATGGGCATATGTGTGCGCAGTATGCGCCCGTTTATAGAAGAGTAGATTTTAAAAATAAATTGAGGAGGATTGCGATGCTGCCGTCAACAAAAAAGAGATATATGTTTATAATATACGAGCTTGGAAACAAGGGCGGCATCGTCAGGAGCATCGATGTGTCGCGCGCGCTCGGCGTGAAAAAAGCCAGCGTGTCACTCATGCTCCCCAACCTCGTTCAGGAGAACCTGATAGAGAGAACCCAAAGCGGCGGCATAGTGTTCACCAAAGCAGGCGCTACATTTGCCGGAGAGCTTTATTTTAAGTATATAACTATGTACGAATTTTTCAGAAACACACTCGGCAGCAGCCACGAGGACGCGCGCAACGACGCGATATGCTGCCTGTGTTCCATGACAGACGAAAACGCAACCAAACTTGCGGAATATATAATAAAAGCATAAAAGGAGGCAAAAAATGAGTGTGGTAATAGTCGGCGGTCACGACAGAATGCATTGCAAATACAAGGAGATATGCAAAAAATACGGCTGCAAATGCAAGGTGTTTACGCAGTGCCCCGCAAATTTCAAAAGTCAGATAGGCAGTCCCGACATGGTGGTGGTGTTCACCGGCACGGTTGCACACAAGATGGTCGCGACGGCGTCTGCACAGGCAGAGAAAACCGGCGCATACATAAAGCATTGCCATTCGTCAAGCGGCAGTGCGCTCAATGAAGCGCTCAGGGATTATTTTGCAGGAGCGTGAGAGAGATATATTTTTTTGAACGCAAGTTAGGGATAACTAACCCGCGTTGCTGTTAAAACAATCTTAAAAACTTCAAGGTATATGTTTTGTGTCTGCTCGACACGCGTCCCGACGTCGCTATGGATCTCACAGACACAAAACATATACCTTGAGTTTTTATACAAATTAATATTTACAGACGGGTCGATGCCGAGCCTCTGTGGAAATTTCCGCGTTGTGCGATTGGCTCCCCTATGCAAGGGGAGCTGTCAGGCAACGCAAAACTGCCTGACTGAGGGGATGTAAAATAAGATTGTGCACCGGCTCGGAGGTATTATTTTATTTTGGCTCGCATAAGAACTTGTGCCGTCTGTGTATGTATTTTTTATTCTTGGCGACTCGGACAGCATATTATAGAAAACATTTTGTTTATTGGTTACGCTGACGCCGCTGTAACTGCTGCCCGAGCCGATGTTTAAGGAATATTCTTCGGGGGTCTCCATGAGCAGGTCTTTGAGAGACGACCACGTGGTTGCCGCCAAGCGTGCCTTGCACACAGATGAAAACTCGCTGAGGCTGACCTGTCTTTTAGCCGAGATGTAATCTGCCTTGGACAGGAGATTTGCAAGCTCGGTCTTTATACCGTCGGCAAGAGCCGTGTAGTCTGCATAGCTGCAGTCAAGTCCTGCGCTGTGTTTACGCACACTGTCGTCTATCGCTGCGCCGTCCTTAATCTCGCAGAGGAACAGCGCAAAGTGAATTACATTGACCGTCTCGTTGAGGGTGAGGTCGCTCTTTTTCTCCGCGCGCTTTGCTGTGAGGAACGAAGCCGCGGTGCTGATGTAATCCTTAGTATCGTCATAGAGGAAGCCGAGTTTCTCTATGTTATTGTTCTTCGCGAGATATGCCGCGAGGTCTGCCGCGCTTGAGGATTTATTAATCTCGGCAAGCACCGTCATGCTGATGCCGCCGTTGCAGATGCAGTTGAAGTTCTGCGCATTGATAACTCCGTCCATGCTCTCGCTTGAGCCTTTGTAGGTCTCGTTTGCCACATAGAAGCAGTTATGCACTGCGCCCCGCTCCATTATTGCCATCTGCTCGGGAGTCCAGCAGTCATACATCCAGTCGTATGCCACAGCATAGCCGACTGGCCATTATGCCCACATCAATGGGGTGACCGGGGTTCCGGTCAGGGAAGTTTACCACTGCCTCAATGTGCTTCCACGCCGCGTCAGCGTATTTTCTGTCGTCTGTGAGCTGATATGCCATGCCGAGGCAGAGCATATACGTCTCAAAATCGGACGCCACATACATCAAACGTACACCGTCGCGCAGCTCATATTTGAGGGCGTCGTAGTCAACTATCTTATCGCTGTATTCAATAAGTCTGTCGTACCAGCTTTTCTTAATTGCATTTTCGGTTATCTCCTGTTTAAGCTGTTCCACGCTTGTCGGGGTAATCATAACCCTGGGGTGAACTCCCTTGACTTCGGACTTGTTATAGTCCGCAAGAATATCCTGCCACGACGGGCGTATGTAGAACAGATAATCGTTGATAACCTGAATTTTTGCCTCCGTATCGGGAGGGTTAAACTTAGTGTCGGCTATGATAACCATGCCGGCGCTCACCGCCGTGTCATCATGGAAAACATATTTACCGAATGCCTTTTCCGCTATGGCGCGCAGCGGCAGGTACAATATGCCCTCATTCTCTGTCGGTGCCGCGTCGAGCGTACACGAGGATGACGAATACTGCATTGCCGTGCTGCCAAGCTCAAGTTTTGCCTTGCCGACGGTGACGGAACTGCCGTTTACACTGACGGTGGTATTGAGCAAATCCTCAACCGCCTTTTGCGGAACCATATACTCGCCGAGGATGAATTTGTCCATCTTCACCGAAGTGCCGAATTTATCCGCCTTTACCGAGAGTGCCTTGCTGCCGTTGCAGTCAATAACCTCGCTGTTGACAAGTCCGCTCGGCGTCTCTGTCCGCCACGGAGGACAGCAGCCCGTTTTCGCCGAGAAAATAATCCTCGCTCACCCAAATTACCGCTATGCCGCTGTTTTTGTATGCGGTTGTCATGGGAAAAGGCGCAATGTATGCAAGTGCCCTCACGGGTGTACCGTTATCAAAGGTGTCTATCACGTGAAAATCGCCGCTGTTGTCATCGCCGAGCATATTTTCAAGGTCGGCATACGTCAGGTTTTCAAACGATATATCGGTCACGCTCTCAACATCGGCAACGCCGCTCTCGGAGCATATGGCGATGTCGTCATCGGGAAACGCCATGTATATCTTTTGCCTGAGCCCGTCAAAAACGGTGGTCTCGCGTGTGCGCGTGAGCACTCCGGACGCCGTTTGCACCTTTGCCTCTCGGCTGAGCCCGGGCGCGACAAGCTTGCGTATGTTTGAATCATAGTCAAGCTTCATATAAGTCATCTTCATGGAATAAAAGCAGGTGTCAAGCTCGTTTTTAACAGTGCTCAGCACCATGCGGTCAGCCTGATAGACATCTCGGCGAACCGCTTTTTCCAATACGCCGAGCACGGAGAGAAAAATCACTGTCGGAATAAGCATGAGTATCACATAAGTAATGAGCCACTGGTACTTTACATTTCTTATTCTGTTCATTCTGCTTTCGGTTCCGTTCGTTATCAAATCAAACCACTTGAATATAATAACACAGTTTTGAGCAAAATGCAACTTATAAATAATATTCCGCAAAAAAATCAGGGCAAAGCGCCCTGATTTTTTTAATTTCCGCATTCTATGCTGATTTCATTAAACATCTTGAGATAATCGTCAATAGTGGTGTTCGCCCTCTGCTCGCCGTCGACGTCGAGCACGATTTTGCCCTCATGGAACATGACGGTGCAGCTGCCGTACTCTACGGCGTAGCGCAGATTGTGGGTAACCATTATCGCGGTAAGCTTCTTCTCCTTAACCACCCTGTCTGTGAGCATCATCACCGTGTCGGCGGATTTTGGGTCGAGCGCTGCGGTGTGCTCGTCAAGCAGCAGCAGCTTGGGGTCGGATATTGTCGCCATGATGAGCGCAAGCGCCTGCCGCTGACCGCCGGACAGTGTGCCTGCCTTTGTCTCCAGCCTGTCCTCAAGCCCCATATGAAGCATGGAGAGCTGCTCGCGGTAGAAATCCTTTCGCTTGTGGTTAAGCCCGGGCGTAAGGTTATATGCCTTGCCCTTGTTGTCCGCCACGGACATATTCTCAAATATCGTCATCGTGGGGCAGGTGCCCATAGCAGGGTTCTGAAACACCCTGGCAATTTTCCTTGCCCTCTTGTAGTTTTTCATAGCCGTTATGTCGCTACCGTCCAGGATAACGCTGCCGCTGTCGGGGAGTACATCGCCCGATATTATGTTAAGCACGGTAGTCTTGCCCGAGCCGTTGGAGCCGACCACGGAGACAAATTCGCCGTCGTTTATTTTCAGGTTGAAGCCGTCAAAGAGAATCTTCTCGTCAACAGTGCCGGCATTGAACACCTTTGAGATTGACTTAAGCTCTAACATCTGCCCTGCCTCCTTTTTTGCCCTTTACCCTGTCGGAATTAAGCACCAATGTGATTACAAACAGGACGGAGATAACAAGATTGGTATCTTTTGCTTGCAAGCCGCACAGCATTGCGAGCGAAATACACGCCTTGTAGATTATCATGCCTACAACTACGCCTGTGGTAATCTTGAAATGCTTTGCCTTGGAGAAGAGCGTTGTGCCGATGATGACCGCCGCAAGACCCATTACGAGAGTGCCCGTACCTGCGGACACGTTGAATGACTTTATATACTGCAAATTGAGCGAGCCGGCAAGAGCCACAAGCCCGTTGCCGAGCGCCAGACCGATAATCTTTACCGTGCCGGGATTTTTGGCCAGAGTGACAACGAGGTTTTCGTTATCGCCCACACTGCGGAGCAAAAAGCCGGACTTTGTGCACAGATAAGCGTCGAGGAGCTTTTTTGCAATAATCATTGCCGCAAACGCCACTATGAGGTACTTATACTGAAAGAGCAAATCGCCGCTCTTTGCCGGTATGAGTGAAAAAACGGTGCTTTGATCTACCGCGAGAAACTCATTCGGCTTGCCGACTATGGTGTAGTTTATGGAATAGAGCGCTGTCATGGTGATTATGCCGGAGAGCAGGTCTTTTATCTTAAGCTTGACATTGAGCAAGCCCGTGACGCACCCTGCGGCGCAGCCTGCCGCAAACGACAGGAGCAGACACAAAAAGGGGTTCACCCCTCTTAATATCAAAAATGTCGTCACCGCCATGCCGAGCGGAAATGTTCCGTCCACCGACAAATCGGGAAAATCGAGTATTTTCAGACTTATGTACACACCGAGAGCCATTATACTGAATATAAGACCCTCCTGCAATATTCCGACCGCTATTCCCATAAAAAAATTCCTCCGTTAATATAAATCAACCAAGGGGCGGTGATGAATCTCGCCCCTTGGCAAAAAACTAATTTTGTTTGTCCTGACCGGCATCGAGCACACTCTGCGGAAGTTCTATCCCCAGGCTCTGCGCCGTTGCTATGTTAAATGTAATCTTGCTTTCTTTTAGTGTCTCATAAGGAATGTCGGACGGCTTTTCGCCTTTAAGTATGCGCGCCGCCATCTTTCCTGCCTGTATGCCGAGCTGATAATAATCGAGTCCTGCTGATGCAAGGCAGCCGTTACCGACCTGTTCTTCCTCAGATCCGAACACCGGTATCTTATTTGCATTGGCTTTCTCAAGGACTACCGAGAGCGCCGCAACCACATTATTATCTGTCATATTGGATATGCAGTCGACACTTGATGCAAGTATCTCTGCGCCCTGAGCGACTTCAGCAGCTGTACCGATACCTTTTTCCACAATTTCAAATCCATACTGCGGTGCAAGGTCTTTGTAAATTCTGAGTGTGCTTACGGAGTTTGCCTCGCTTGTGGTGTAGAGTATGCCGATTTTCTTTGCGTCGGGAAGAATCTCTCTTATGAGCTTGAGCTGCGCTTCAACCGGGAGCGCGTCGCTTACGCCCGTCACTCCGTCCATTGCCGAGCCGTCCTCTTTAACGAGCTTTGCCTCTATCGGGTCGGATATCGCGTTGAACACAACGGGTATACCCTTTTCGTAGCAAGCGGTGTAGAGCGCCTGTGCCGACGGTGTGGATATGCCGCAAACAAGGTTTTTGCCCGTTGAGGCAAAATTCTGCGCTATCTGCGAAGCCATTTTTGTGTCATTCTGCGCCGACTGAAAATCCAGCTCGAGGTTCTGCCCTTCGACTATGCCGTCCTCCTTGAGCCCCTCTATGAAGCCCTCGCGGCAGTTATCGAGCGACGGGTGATCCGCAATCTGCGTAACACCCACCTTATATACATCCTGTTTTGACGAGCAGCCGCTGAATGCAAACATCGCAACCGATACCGCAGCCGTAAGCGCCGCCGCCTTTTTTAACATCTTCTTGATTTCACTCATCTTTCTTACCTCTCTCTTTTCTGTTCTCATCTCATCTGATCTCCTTTACAATAAAAAAATTCTTCCGAAAGATTAAATTCGGAAGAATGAAAAATTCTATACAAAAACGCACACGCCAACGCGTCCGCACATCTGCTCTCATCTTATTCATGCTAACCTAATCTAATCTATTCCGTATGTTAGTATACACCATGAAAGCAGTTTTGTCAAGAGTTTTTTTAATTTTTTTCGTTATTTTTATTTCCAGTTAAATGTAGCCAAACCGTAGATATAAATCACTATGATTGCCGCCGGCACAACGAATGTAAACACGGGGCGCATCCAGTCTTTAACCTTGAGGCCCTCTCCTGCATTAGCCTCCGCCTTGAGGGCTTCCCAGCCCCAGCCGTAGCGCTTGCTGCAGCAGAAGAGCGCTATGACGAGCGAACCGAGCGGCAGTATGTTTGTGCTGACAAGGAAATCCCACAAATCGAGCCATGCGCTGCCCTCCGCAAAGGGAACAAATCCCGAGAAAGTGCTGTATCCGAGCGCGGTGGTTATGGCAAGCACAAATATGCCTATGCCGCAGATTATGCAGCCCTTGGGTCTGCTCCAGCCGGTAAGCTCGCGCACGCAGGCGAGAATGTTCTCGCACACCGCAAGCACGGTAGAGAGCGCCGCAAACACCATGAACAGGAAGAAAAGCGCGCCCCACCATCTGCCGCCGGACATATGGTTAAACACCGACGCCATGGTGTCAAAGAGCAGGCTCGGGCCGGCATTAACTTCCACGCCGAAAGTGAAGCAAGCCGGGAAGATGATGAGTCCCGACACAACGGCAACGAATGTGTCCAGGAAGATTATATTCAGCGATTCGCCGAGGAGTGAGTGCTCCTTGCCTATATAGCTGCCAAAGATAGCCATAGAGCCCATGCCGAGGCTGAGCGTAAAGAATGCCTGGTTCATTGCGCCGACGATGACATCACCGTTTATCGCAGAAAAATCCGGCACCAGGTAGAAGCTAAGCCCCTCCTTTGCCCCCGAAAGCAATCCGCTGTGTACGGCGAGCACCACCATGAGCACAAAGAGGATAAGCATCATATACTTTGTCACTCTTTCAAGTCCGCCCTGCAAATTAAAGCAGAGAATTCCGTATGCAACTACAACCACAAGTGCGAGATACTTTACGTTAATCGACGGATTTGTTATCATGTTGACAAAACCGATTTCCGCGTTTGCTCCTGTTAAGAACTTGATGAAATAATAGAACATCCAGCCGCAGACAACGGTGTAAAATGCCATGAGACATATGTTTCCGAGCATTGCTATGTAGCCGTGAATATGCCATTTTGTGCCCGGCTTTTCAAGCTTTCTGTACATCATTACCGGGCTTGCCTGTGACGCGCGGCCCATGGAAAACTCCATAACCATTACCGGTATGCCCAGGACGATGAGGCAG
>CAJLYL010000041.1 GCA_905210855.1 uncultured Clostridia bacterium | reverse complement strand
CCACGGAAACTTCCACACATTTCCGCAGCCGATGGCACAGCCCGCAGACAGCAGGATAAAGCCCAGTCTTGAGCCAAGTCTTTCTCTTTCCATAATTAAAATTCCCCTTAATGAAATATTTTTTGCCAATTTACTTTTGTAAATTTGACAGATAATGAATTAATTATATCATATGTTTTTGATATTTTCAATAAAAATATTTCAAAAAGAGGAATTTTTCACTTTTTTTACTCTTTTTTGCTCTATTCCGCGATTTTCAATTTTAACGTAACAATCTCAAAATTAGACACGTCCGCATACACCGCGCCGTCCTCAACTCTCACTTTTTCAAGCTCGTTTTCAAGGTTATCGCTGATGAAAGCCTCCTTAACCGGCACGGAGAGAATGTTTGAGCTGTCGCAAAAAAGCAGAGAGCAGACAACTGAAAAAAACGGAGAGCGCGCACGCACTCTCCGTCATCTTTAGTTAATAATCATAACCGTAGCTGCCGCCAATACTCCCGAGCCGATTGTACCGTAAACGGTTACATTGTTGCCGTTTTTAAGCTCGGATATCCTTCTGCTCTTGCCGTTGGTATCCATAATCGTGGTCTTGCTGTTGACGATAACGGTATCTGTCTGAACCACGCCCGTGGAAACATCGGTATGCGACACCTGGAACACATTTGCCGCCGGCGTAACGCTTACGACCGAGCCGGTAACGGTGAGAGTCTCTGTCGCCGCGGTAGTGGTTATCTTGGTTATGGTGTTGCTCTCGATATTAACCGTTGCAACGGTGTTGGTGCGCAGGTCGTATATAGAGTTGGTCGCCGAACCGGTGATGGAATACACCGCCGATGCGGATATCGGGTATGTCACGTCCTCGCCGTCCACGGTAAGCGTAAGCTTGGGGTTGGACGAGATGAGTATGCCGGTTATCACGCCGGATTTAGATGTATTCTTGCTTGTGGCGGTCACCTTGGAGATTCTGCCGTAGTCGAGCGTGAGCGACACCACATCACCCTCTGCAAGCTGCGACGCGTCGGACGACTTGCCGTTGCGCGTGATTACCGCGTCGTTCTTGAACAAATAATCCTCGCTGTCGCCGCTCTTGTCGGTCACGGTTATGCTGAACTTCGGCGAGAATGACACTGCTTCTATCGTGCCCGACGCACTCGTAACCCTGTCCTCTGCCTCTATTGATTTAACCTTGCCGGATTTTATATACAGTCTTACAAAGCTGTTTGTCTTAAGCGAGCCAATGCCTGTGGATTCGCCCTTGTAGGTGATGACAACGTCGCTCGCAAGCTTGTAGGTTGTCTTTTCGCTCGACGGCTCAATGGCGTCGTTGGCAAGCAGTGCCACGCCGATCGACGGATTGGAGCTTGATTTATTCACCGAGGTGAGCGCACCGCATACGAGTTCATCAGCATTCGACGGTGCAAAATCTATTGCATACACCTCATTGTTCTTGTAGGTTATTGAAGCATAGTAGCCGGATTCTATCTGACCCGCCGTGATTCTCTCTCCGTCATATCTGAGGATAACCGTCGGCAGCAGGCTGTGCGAAAACGCTGCGCCGTCCGCATCCTTAAGCTTAAGGATGCCTGTCACGGTGTCCATCTCGGCAACTGTGCCGGATTTAAAGGTGTAGCCCGTCTTATTCTGCAGTTTTTTGAGGACAACGGCAGCCTGCGCCCTTGTAACGTCGGTATTTGGCGAGAATGTGTTGTCGTCCATGCCGTTCATGAGCCCCTGCTCGGTCACATACTTAACATATTTCTTAGCCGACGCCGGTATGGAATCGGCGTCCTTATACTCAAGGCTTGCCGCGGATGCAAGGCTGTCGCCGGCGTCGAGCGCCTTTGTAAGCAGCGTTGCCACCTCGTATCTTTTAAGACCCGAGGAGTAGTTATCGTCGCCTATGTAGTCGTCAAGCTCATCTGCGGTGAGGACACCCTTTAAAAGAAGATACGACACCTCCCTCTGACCGAAATTGATTTTATATTTGCCGAGAGCGTCTGCATAAAGCTCCTCCGCCTCATCGACAAATGTCGCATTTTCGGAATCATTGAAACCGAGAATCCTTGATATCAGCACGAGACCTTCAAGCTTGGATATGGATTTTGCCGGCTGAAAGCTGCCGTCCTCATATCCTTTGATTATGCCCGATTCAGCCATGGAATTGATGGCGTCTGCCGCCCAGCTGTACTGCGATGTCACATCGGGGAATGCCGCGAACACCGTTGTGGATATCAGGCATCCTGCGGTTATGAGTGACAAAACCGATCTTTTGAATTTGAAATTATTCATTGCTTACTGCCTCCTTTGAAACTAAATTATATTTTTTATTTCATATCCACACCGAGGTACGGTATGGCATTTAACGATAAATCGGCAAACGAGCCCGAAAGAGCTTCGTAATAGCCGCTGCAGGCAATCATTGCCGCATTGTCCGTGCACAGAACCGGCGACGGATAATACGCCTTCATGCTGCCCTTTTTCATGTCGAGTTCGCGGCGCAGCGCACTGTTTGAGGCAACTCCGCCGGCAAGCGCAACTGTTGACACGCCGACTTTCTTTGCCGCGGCAATGAGATTGCCTATGAGCACCTCCACCACGCATTTTTGAAAGGACGCGGCGATGTCGGCTTTGTTTACCTCCCCGCCTTTCTGCTCCAGGTTGTGCAGATAGTTTATCACGCCTGTCTTAGTGCCGCTGAAACTGAAATCAAAGCAATCGTCGCCGAAGGTTACACGTTTGAAATACACCGCGTTTTCGTCACCCTCACGGGCAAGCTTATCAACCTTGGGGCCGCCCGGGTAACCTAAGCCGAGCACTCTCGCAACCTTGTCAAAAGCCTCGCCGGCAGCATCGTCGCGTGTCTGACCGAGTATTTCGTACTCGGTATACCCCCTGACGTGGACTATGTGGCTGTGTCCGCCGGAGCACACAAGACACACAAACGGCGGTTCGAGTTCTTTGTGTTCGATGTAGTTTGCGCAGATGTGCCCTCTTATGTGATGCACGGGCACAAGCGGCTTGTGAGCCGCATAACTGAGCGCCTTTGCGGCGGACACTCCCACCAGGAGCGCCCCCACAAGCCCGGGAGCATAAGTAACGGCAACATAATCTATATCGCCGAGAGTTACTCCTGCCTCGCCGAGCGCCTTGTCTATGACCGGATTAATCGCCTCAAGATGCTTGCGCGAGGCTATCTCCGGCACAACTCCGCCGAATTTAGTATGTATAGGTATCTGTGTGGCTATGACGTCGGACAAAACCGTTCTGCCGTCCTCGACAACCGCCGCCGACGTCTCGTCACAGGATGTTTCTATTCCCAATATCAGTGCCAAAATATCACCGCCTGTCAATCCTTCAAAACCAATGTATAAAGCACGGCGTTTTCACCGTTGTCGGCATAGTATCTCTTGCGGACGCCGACCTTATTGAATCCGTTTTTTTCATATAATCCACGCGCCGCTGCATTGCTTTCCCTCACTTCGAGGTTAATCACAGCAGTGCCCCTGTCCCTGCAAGTGTTTATCATATTATCAATCAGCATTTGCGCCGCGCCGCGTCTGCGCGCACTCTCCCTCACCGCAATGCGGTCGAGGCTTGCCTCGTCAAGCACGGTGGAGAACATACAATACGCCGCGACGCCGCCGCAGCCGTCAAGCATGAGGTATGCGTCATGCATGGGGTTGTTCATATCCGCTGTCACTGTGATTCTGCTGTACGGCGCGGCGAAAATCTCCCTTTCAAGGGCGCACACCGCGTCAATGTATGCCTCGCTCATTTCGCACAGTTCAAATTTCATGACATCTGCTCCTTAATCTCATCAAAAAGCAAATCCACAAGCGCGGCAATCTCGCTGCAGCAGAAGTTATAGAAAACCTGGCTCTTGCCAAACGGGTCAGTTATATCATCGAGCGAATCCGAAGCATATTCGCCGAGAGTGAAAAGCTTGTACCTGTCGCCCGGGTACAGCCTTATCAGCTGTCTTTTCTGCTGCTGGGTCATTGTGAGCACAATGTCGGATTCATCTATATCTCCCTTGCTAAGCTGCACTGCGTCATGGCAAAAGCCGTCTATGCCATGAGCCGAGAGCGCCTCGCAAGCCTTGGGGCTCATAGTCTCGTTGGAGTGAACACTCAATCCGCGCGACTGCACGGTCACATCAAGACTGCTCTGCTTCAGCCTGTCCGCAAGCAAAGCCTCCGCCATGGGGCTGCGGCAAGTATTGCCGGTGCAAACAAATGTTATCCTCATAATATTTGCCCTCACACATTCACTATATTATATCCCGCCGATTTGTAAAGCCTGTTTTTCACCGCTGCGCCTATGCCGGGTTCCTCGGCAAATTCGGCATACACGGTTTTAACTCCGTGCTCGTCAAACAGGCGCAGATTATAGAACAGATTTTTTGCATATTCCTTCATGCTGCCGCCGGCGTTTACCACAAACCTCATGCCCTCATATCTGCTGCTGCCGTACACCAACACGCCGGATTCGGGCTTGACCGCCGTTTTCTCTATATATTCGCGGCGTTTCTCCTCATCTCCGCATACGACTATAACATCTGCCTTGGGCGAATAATGGGTGTATTTCATGCCGGGACACTTTGGTTTGTCCGCAGCGCCTAATATGCCTTTGTCAGTCTGCGACTGCGGCACAACCTCGCGCAGCATCTCAATGGTGACTGCGCCCGGGCGCAGTATCACGGGAAAATCGCCGCTGACATCTATAACAGTGGATTCCAAGCCCACCTCGCAGCTGTCACCGTTTATTATATAGTCCACCCTGCCGTCGAGGTCTGCCGCAACATGGCGGTAAACCGTGGGGCTGGGGCTGCCCGAGAGATTTGCCGACGGCGCCGCAACGAGCACTCCGCTCTTTGCTATGAGCGCGTTTGCAACCTCATTTGACGGGTAGCGCACGGCAACCGTATCAAGCCCTGCCGTCACCTCATCTATGACCTCGGGGCGCTTTTTGAAGATAAGCGTCATGGGGCCGGGCCAGAATTTATCCATAAGCGGACGGGCAAACGGGGGAATCTCCCTCGCCAGACGATTCACATCCTCAAGCCTTGCAATGTGTACTATCAGAGGGTTGTCGCCCGGTCTGCCCTTCGCTTTGTATATGTTTTTTACCGACTGCGGATTAAACGCATCCGCGCCGAGACCGTACACCGTCTCTGTCGGGAACACGACAAGACCGCCGTCATGCAGGCATCGCGCCGCACCGTCAAGATTGTCCTTGTCTACCGTTACAGTTTTCATCTGATTTCTTCCTTTTTCAGTCTGCGCCCGCGCTGAGCCTGAGTTTTTCGCTCTGGTCGGTGGTTATGAGCGCGTCTATAATTTCATCGAGTTCGCCGTTGAGCACGGCCTCCAGCTTGTGCAGAGTAAGCCCGATTCTGTGGTCGGTCACTCTGCCCTGAGGGTAGTTGTACGTCCTTATTCTCTCGCTGCGGTCGCCCGTGCCCACCTGGCTTTTACGCTCGGCGGATATGGCGTCGTTCTGCTGCTGCAAAAATATATCGTACACCCTCGAGCGCAGGATTTTCATAGCCTTGTCCTTGTTTTTGTGCTGGCTCTTTTCATCCTGACACGACACCACAACGCCCGTCGGTATATGGGTTATGCGCACCGCGGAATCGGTGGTGTTTACGCACTGTCCGCCCGGGCCCCCGGCACGGAAAACATCTATCCTGAGGTCATTCGGGTTTATCTCCACTTCCACTTCCTCCACCTCGGGCAGCACCGCAACCGTGACGGTCGAGGTATGTATTCTGCCGCCGGACTCGGTGGAGGGTATTCTCTGAACCCTGTGAACCCCCGATTCAAACTTAAGCCTGCTGTATGCGCCGTCGCCGTTTATGGCAAACGACACCTCCTTGTAGCCGCCGATATCGGTCGCGCTTGCGCTGAGTATCTCACACTTCCAGCGCTTTGTTTCGGCGTACATGGTGTACATTCTCATCAAATCCGCCGCAAAAAGCGCCGCTTCGTCTCCGCCGGCTCCGCCTCTTATCTCGACAATAACATTCTTATCGTCATTGGGGTCCTTGGGCAGAAGCAAAAGCTTCAGCTCGTCATTAACCTCGTCAATGCGTTTTTTGCTCAGCTCTATTTCTTCCTCGATCATCTCTTTTTCGTCCTTGTCGAGCCCTGCGGCAATCATCTCTCTTGCCTCTTCGATGTTTTCGTCAAGCGCCTTGTACTCTCTGTATTTTGCCACAATCGGCGCGATGTCGGAGTGCTCCTTGCAGAGCTTCTTCCACAGCTCTATATCTGCAATGACCGCCGGGTCGGCAATTTTCGATTCAAGCTCGTTGAATCTCTCTTCAATTCCGGATAGCTTTTCAAACATTAATCCACCTCAAATTATACTTATGCTATTATTCTACCACAGTTTTTTCAATAATAAAAGACTGTTTTTATATTTTTTACACTAATGTAACATTAATTAAAGATATTAAAATCGTCATAGTCGGCAAAAAGCTTTGTTATCCGCGCCCTGACAAGCTCCATTCCGTCACTCTCGAGCAGAGGGTCGGCGGACAGCACCTCATTGCAGGCCTCCTGTGCCTCTGTCAGGGTGTCGGCATCTGTAAAGAGATTTGCCACCTTAAGCTCGGGCAATCCGTGCTGACGTGTGCCGAAAAATTCGCCGCAGCCGCGCAGCTCCAAATCCTTTTGCGATATCTTAAAGCCGTCGTTTGTAGCACACATTATGCCCATTCTCTCGTCGGTCTCCTTGCCGTCGGCGTCGGTCACAAGCACACAATATGAGCGGTGCTCTCCCCTGCCGACCCTGCCGCGCAGCTGATGAAGCTGCGACAGACCGAATCTCTCCGCATTTTCTATCACCATTATGTTGGCATTGGGCACGTCCACGCCCACCTCGATAACCGTTGTGGAGACAAGCAAATCCAGCTCGTGATTCTTAAATTTTGTCATGATTTCATCTTTTTCGCTTGCTTTCATCTTGCCGTGCAGCAGCCCTATGCGGAATTCTGGCAGCACATCGCAGCGGAGCTTTTCCTCAAAATCCACTCCGGAGAGAGCGTCTATCGCGTCGGATTTTTCCACAAGCGGACACACAACATAGCACTGCCTGCCCTCATTGAGCTGCTTGCGCACAAAGCCGTATACCCTATCGTGCATAGACGTATTCACGCGGAAGGTTTCGATAGGCTTTCTGCCGCTCGGCAGCGAGTCAATCACGGACACATCAAGATCGCCGTAGAGTATGAGCGACAGTGTTCGCGGTATCGGCGTTGCACTCATTACGAGCACATGGGGCGTCATGCCCTTTTCAAACAGCCTTGCCCTCTGGTTAACTCCGAAGCGGTGCTGCTCGTCCGTGACGCAAAGCCCGAGCCTTGCGAAAGAAACATTGCCCTCTATCAGCGCGTGCGTGCCGACAACGACATCGTATTTGCCGTCGGCTATGTCCGCAAGCAGCTCCTTTTTCTTCTTAACAGAGCTTGTGAGCAGGGCAATGCGCAACTTGCCGCCGAAGAATTTTGTCAGTGTGCCGCAGTGCTGCACGGCAAGAATCTCCGTCGGCGCCATGAGCGCCGCCTGATATCCGTTGGCACACGCCGCATATATGGCGCACGCCGCCACAACCGTCTTGCCGCTGCCCACATCTCCCTGCAGCAGCCTGTTCATAGGCTTGCCGGAGAGAAAATCCGCACAGATTTCGTTCACCACTTTTTTTTGCGGTGCGGTAAGCTCAAAGGGCAGCGTGGCGGCAAAGCCTGCCACGCACGACACATTTTTGAACACTATTCCTCCCCCGACGGTTCGGCGGCTCGTGAGGAACATAAGCGCAAGCCGAAGAACAAAAAGCTCCTCAAAGGCAAGCCTGTGCCTTGCGGCGGCGAGTTTTTCGTCATTCTGCGGACGGTGCATCTGCCGCACCGCCTCGTCTATGCCCATGAGCGAATATTTATTCAATATGTAATCCGGCAGAGCGTCAATCAGCGCCGGCACAGCCTCCGCCGCGCCGGAGAGCGCGCTGCGTATGGCACTCTGACCCAAGCCCGCGACGGAGTGATAAACCGGAAGTATTATCCCCGTGGAGCTTGCCGAGGTCGCCTTTTCCCACGACTTAAGCTCAAATTCACGCCTGCCGTAGGCGTTAACGCATTTTCCGTAAAACACGTATTCGCACGTTTCGTCAAAATCTATCTTAAAATACGGCGACGAAAACCACTTGATATTTATCATGCCGGAGTTATCCGCCGCGTTGAGCGTAAAAATGGCTATGTTGCGACGAATGTTCTTGCGGCGCACCTTTCCCTTTGGGTATGCCTTTATGCAGCCGAACTCCCCCTCGGGCAGGGCGGCTATCTTAAAGAACCGCCGCCTGTCCTCGTATTCATACGGGAAGAAATAGAGCAAATCCCACACACAATGAACTCCGAGCTTAGCAAAAAGAGCTGACTTTTTCTCGCCAACTCCTTTGAGCACAGTTAATTCAGAATTAAGCAGTTTTACATACTTATCAAATTCCATTTTTTCTTATTCCAATGATATATAATAGTTATACACCGGCTGTCCGCCGAAATTCATGCTGAAATCAACCTCGGGGTACATTTTTTCAAGTTCATCGCACAGCGCGTCCGCGTCGTCCTCGGGAGTATCCGCGCCGTAAAACAGCGTGACGAGCGATGTGTCGTCGGTGATTGACGATTTTACTATGTTCAGCGCGGAATCGCGGACGGTTTTGTCAACAAATTTAATCCTGCCGTCCACCATGCCGAGGATATCGCCGTCCTTTATCTCCATGCCGTCCACTACGGTGTCTCTGACCGCATGGGTTATCTGAGCGCTCACAACACTGTTCATCACCTCGTTCATTGAGCCCTCTATTTCGTCGGCGCTCTGTGCTTCATCAAACACAAGCATACACGATATCGCCTGCGTAACGCTTTTTGTGGGTATGACAATCACATTTTTGTCGCAGATGTCCTTCGCCTGCTGTGCCGCCATTATGATGTTTTTGTTGTTTGGGAACACAAATATGCTGTCAGCGCTCATCGCGTTGATTGCGGTGAGTATGTCGTCCGTGCTCGGATTCATGGTCTGTCCGCCCTCAATTATTCTGTCAACGCCGAGCTGGCGCAGAGTGTCCGAGATTCCCTGACCCACCGCAACCGCGGCAAAAGCGTATTTTTTCGGCGGCTCCGGCGTTATCTCCGCCTCTGCGGCGGATTGAACAGCGGAGCTGTTCTCCTTTTCCTTAAGCAGATTGCTGTGCTGATTCCTCATGTTTTCAATCTTAACCGTTGCAAGCGAGCCTATCTTGAGAGCCTCGTGCAAAACGGCGTCGGGAGTGTTGGTGTGAATGTGGATTTTCACCACCTCGTCATCGTCAACCAGCACCATGCTGTCACCCATAACCTCAACCGCCGCCTTGAAGGCAACCGTACCCACATCGGCAGATTTTTTGTCTATTATGCATTCGGTGCAGTAGCAGTATTTGATGTCAACGTCATCACTCTGCGCGCCCTCGGACGCACTCTGCATTGCGCCGCCCTCATCAGCTTCGATAATCCTGCCGCTCTCGAGACAGTACAGCGCACCCTCGAGCAGATACATAAGCCCCTGACCGCCGGAATCCACAACGCCTGCCTGCTTGAGCTGAGGGAGCAGCCGCGGAGTAACGGCAAGCGCTTTGTTGCCCGCCTTGACTATCTCACGCAAGAATTCCGTTACATCGCCGAAATCCTCCTTATGCGCAGCGGCATACTCGCTCATGAGGCGTGCCACGGTGAGTATGGTGCCCTCTGTCGGCTTCATAACCGCGCGGTATGCGCTCTCTGCGGCGCTCTCAAAAACAGCCGCGACAACGGCACAGTTCGCCTCGTCAACGCCGACAAGGCTCTTTTGCAAACCTCTTATCAGCTGAGAGAGAATTACGCCGGAATTACCCCTTGCGCCGCGCAGTGCCGCGGTTGCAATGAATTTTGATATATCCTCGAGTGATTTTCCGCGCAGAGTATCTATATCTCTTACGCATGACGAAATCGTCATGGACATATTCGAGCCCGTGTCGCCGTCCGGCACGGGGAACACATTCATGTTGTCAACCTCATGCCTGTGGTTGTACAGATTGTTCGCAGCGGAGGCGAGCATATCGAGAAAAATCGCGTTATTTATATTAGCCATGATGCCACCTCACTCCTGAACCCTGAAACCCTCAACGCAGACATTGACATTTGACACGTCGAGCCCCGTCATGTGGTTGACCTGATATTTCACACTCTTGATTATGCTTGAGCATATCGCATTGATATTCACTCCGTACTGGATTATGATGTGGATGTCTATGCTGACCGATTTGTCGTTTACAACAACCCTTATGCCCTTTGTGAGACTGTCCTTCTTGAGCAGGGAAGCAAACTCATCCGATTTTGAGCGGAAAGCCATGCCCACCACGCCGTAGCAGCCGGTTGCTATTATTCCGGCAATTTTGGATATAACCTCGGTGTCGATGGTTATAGAGCCCTTTGCCATTTCAAAACAAGCATTTGCCATAATTATCATCCTTTCGCAAAACGAAATTTTATTTTACACATTTTATATATTGATTATATTCACCTTGTCGAGCGACGAGAGAACAGAAAGCTCTCTGCCGTGACAGGTGCAGAATATTATCTGTCTCTCCTTGGCGTAATCCGCAAGAAATTCAAGCGCGGTGCGCGCTCTGCCGTCATCGAGCGATGAGAAACAGTCGTCGAGCACAACGGGATTCCTGTCGTCGCCGTCAAGTATATCGCACAGCGCAAGGCGGACGGATATATACATCAGCTCCACCGTGCCGCTGCTGAAAAACGCAGAGCTTTTGTAATCGCACGCCTCCTTAAGCCTTATGCCGAAGCTGTCCGTGACAAGCATATCATTATATTTATATCCCGTAAGTGCCGAAAATATTTCGGACGCACGCTCATTGAGCGCCGGCGCAAATATACTCTTCATCTCCTCGTAGGATTTTGCGAGTATGTTCTGTGCGCGAACCGCCGTTTCCAGCTTTGTCTCAAGCACGGATTTTTCATTCTTGAACAAACCTATCTGCGAGCATATGTCGTCATAGGAATACTCTCCGCCGAGTTTTGATTCTATGGCGCCGAGCTCCTTGAGCAAATCGCTCTTTTGAGTCTCGTTGCGCTTTATGTTGCTGCGCACGTCGCCGTCATATATCGGCGCATCGATTTTAGTCTTTTTTATCGCCCTGCGGATGGCTGCAAGCCGCAGCGCACCGAATGCAATAAGCAATAAATCAATCACCGCTGCGGCATAACCGCCGAGAATTGCCGGGAGCGGAAGCGAATCCGTCACAAGCAGGACGGTGGAGCACACAGCTATCACAACAAAAAGCAGCAGCCGCAGCTTTTGGTTCAGCTTGGCGGAGCGCAGCTTTTCGCTGAGCATCTCGTATCTGCCGTTTTTCGCCGAGGTATCATCGAGATTCTCGCGCATTTTCTCTATGCCGCTGTCAATGCTGTACAGCTCGCCGTTGAGGCTTTTTTGCCTTTCTCTCAGATGTTCTATATCATCCAGAGAGTTCCTCATCTGCTCTATCTCTTCGTTTTTTTGTGCGATCTGTGCGCGCAGCGATTTTATATCTGCGCCGATTCTTGCGCTGACAGCCTCGTGAGAGAAACTTTCGTCTCCGCTCGCCGTCAGATTGGACAGGCGCTTTATTATGTCGTCGTTTCTGTCCGCGCTTATGCCTGCGCTCACCGCCGACAGGCAGTAGGTGCGCATAAATGCCGATTCGTTGAGGTTGTATATCTCATCGCCGACATCGACCCCCTCAAAGCTTGCGTTGCCGGTATCGGTGTTTACAACCGAATATTCGCGGCGAACTCCGTTTGAGCGCGATATCATAAATTTGTCAGCGCCGATTTCAAAATCCATGCTGCCTGACACCGCCGTGTTGTCCCACGGGGAATATTTTTCCTCCTGAGTCGGATCCTTGCCGCCGCGTCTGCCGTGAAAGCCGAAAAGCATATATCTTATAAACGACACTATGGTCGATTTTCCGCTCTCGTTGTTTCCGTACACAACGTTGAGTCCGTCTCCGAGGAAAAATGTCTTGTCCTTAATTTTTCCGAAGGACGCTATGGAAAGTTTTTTTATCTTCATTACCTTTTACCTCCGGAATCGATTACGTCAAACAGATAGTCGGACGCGGCGCAGACCGCCGCCACCTCGTCGTCGGAGCAGCCGCGCAGCTCGCTGAGAACATTGCGCGCAACAAACGCCATGAGTCCGCTGCCCTGCGCCAGCTCGTCAAGGTTGTATGCACGGCGCGTCTCGTCTGTCACGGTGACGAAAAACGCATCAACGCTCTTTTCTATCATTGCAGTGTCCACGCTCACGCCGTCGTTAAGAGTGCCGCAGAGAGTTATTTTGTAAAAATCGTCCGCACACGAAGCCTCGCCGCGAACCATTGAGATAACATCGTCGAGAGAATACGCCGCCGACACATCCACCGACACATTATGGTATCTGCGAATCGCGGTGTTCTTAAATGCAAGCCTGCAAAAGCCCTTGCCCACCTCGCCGCAGATAACTCCCTTGTCGCCGCATTCGTCAAAGCCGTGCGGCTCCGGTGCGCCGCAGTAGGCGTAATATGTATTGCCGGCAAGCTGTATACCGCTGTATTCGTGTATGTGACCCAAAGACACATAGTCAAATCCGCTCTTTTCTATCTGTGATACGGTTATCGGATTGTACCTGCTCTGCGCTCCGTCCGATACCAAATCGCCGTGGAGCAGCAGAATGTTTATGTAGTCGTCATCAATCACTTCAAATTCATTCATCATGGATTCGTACTGATATTTTGACGAAAAGCTCATTCCGTAAACGCGGGTCTTGATGTCGTCAAGCTCCATGTACTCCGCCTTGTCCGAAAACACAACCGCATTGTCGGGCAGAGAGCGCAGCAGCGCCTCACACGCGGGGCTGTGGTAACAGTCATGATTGCCGAAGGCGATAAAAAACGTGGTGTCTGGGTGTTTTTCAAAAATACCTTTCACAAAATTTATGCTGTCCTTTGTGAAGGCGGCATTGTCAAAAATATCTCCCGCAATCAGCACTATATCTGCCTTGCCGCAGACGTCGAGCGCATTTTTAAACGAAGTCTTAAGCTCCTGCCGGCGGATTTTGCTCTTTTCCAGCGGCAGATTAGAAAACCGACAGTCAAGATGCAAATCACCGGTGTGAACAATCCTCACAGTTCTCATATCGGTTTGCCCTCCTCGCAATAATTCTGTACAAAAAATTTCATCTTACATTGTATCAAAAATGCTGCCGATTGTCAACATCACAAATGTTAACATATAAAAGACCCTCGTATTTTTTGCAATACACGGGTCGCAGACTGTCGATTACTTATTAATTTAATGTATCTTTAAATTCTGAGTTTATATGTTGTTAACCCCCGTATTTATCGAATTATTAAACAAATCCCTGTATTTAAGCAAGTAGAAACATCGTGCCAACAGCATCACTGATTCCGACAAATTTCTAAGTATGGCTATATTTATAATTGTAAAGTTACCGGACACTAAAAGCAATATAATTCCAATGACTTGTACTATTGCACCATATATTGTACTTAACGTTGTTTCTTTAACTTTGTTAATAGAGCCAAGTGCCGGCCAACCTAATATTGCCACCGGAAAACTCATAATTAAGATTGGCAGCAAAACACGGAACACCTGTGCTGCTTCAATATATTCTTTGCCTGCAACAATATTTAGCACAAACGGGGATATAATATAACAAACTATTGTGCCTGCACATATGAGCGGCAAAAACACGAATAATATATTTCTTATAAGTTTCATATTCGTAAGTGTTTCTTTATAAACTAATATTCAGACCAAATGTAACAGATTTAGTAATGGGATAGAAGCTACCGTCGTTGCTTCTTGGTTCTGGATCCCACAATTTGAATTTAGAGAAAGTCAACAAGTTCGTTCCAGTAAAGAATAGTCTTATTTTACTAAAACGTATCTTGCTTACTATATTTTTGGGTAAAGTGTATCCTATTTCTACTGTCTTAAGACGAAGATAAGAACCGTTTCTCAACCAATGTGTGGAATACTGGTTGTTGTTCACATTATTTTCTCCTCCAAATTTAAGTCTCGGATATACGGCATTCGGATTTTCGGTTGCCGGGTCGCCCGAAATATCTCTTGAAATCCAGCGGCTTGAATTGACAACATCCGTAGATACATTTCCCCAAGTTCCGCGGCTGAAAGGATGCACCAATACACCGTTGATGAAGAAAGAAGATTTACCGGTTCCTTGGAAATGGACACTTGCGTCAAGCCCCTTCCAATTGGCAGAAATACCCATACCATAAACGAAACTCGGTCTGTTGGTGTTTCCTACAGCCACGCGGTCATTATTGTTTATCACTCCATCACCGTTC
>CAJLYL010000040.1 GCA_905210855.1 uncultured Clostridia bacterium | reverse complement strand
GCACTTTCATTCCTATTTGTGCTGACGCTTTAGCGGCAGAATGGAGATTATTATGGAACTGGCTGTAATGTCACCCGTACTTAACAATATGGGGCTCGAGGGCGCAATAAAATATCTTTCCGAGCTCGGTGTAGACAGCATGGAACTGGGCGTCGGCGGATATCCGGGCAAGGCTCTGTGCGACGCAGGCGACTACCTGGCACACCCCGAAAAGATTGACGCGCTCAAAGAGCTGCTCAAAAAATACAATGTGTCGATATGCGCGCTAAGCGCACACGGCAACCCCATCCACCCCAACAAGGAGATTGCAAAGGCATTTGAAAGCGATTTTGACAACGCGGTGCTCCTGGCGGAAAAACTCGGCATAGACACGGTAATCGGCTTCTCCGGCTGCGCCGGCGACTGCGAGGACAGCAAGAACCCCAACTGGGTTACCTGCGCATGGCCCGAGGACTACCTGCACATCCTTGACTGGCAGTGGAACAGCGTGCTCATACCTTACTGGAAGGAGAAAGCAAAATTCTGTGCCGCTCACGGCATAAAGAAAATTGCCTTTGAGATGCACCCCGGATTCATGGTATACAACCCCGAGACTCTGCTCCGCTTAAGAGCCGCAGTCAGCGACATAATCGGCGCGAACTTTGACCCGAGCCACCTGTTCTGGCAGGGCATAGACCCGTGCGAGGCCATAAAATATCTCGGCGAGAAAAACGCCATATATCATTTCCACGCAAAGGACACAAAGATTGACAGCGTGAACACTGCGGTAAACGGCGTGCTCGATTCCAAGAGCTACGGCGACATACTTCACCGCTCATGGGTATTCCGCACCGTCGGCTACGGTCACGGCAAGGAAGTGTGGAACAACATCATCAGCACACTCAAAGCAGTCGGCTACGACGGCGCAATCAGCATAGAGCACGAGGACGGACTCATGAGCCCGAAAGAGGGGCTCGAGAAAGCCGTAACATTCCTTAAAGAAACACTCATATACGAAAAAGCAGGTGAAATGTGGTGGGCATAGACAGGATATACAATTTAGGCATCATAGGCTACGGCGGCATGGCAGGCAACCATAACCGCCAGCTGGAGAAAGGCAATGTCAGGGTGAAGATAAAGGGTGTGTACGACATTAACCCCGAGCGCCTTGAAGCGGCAAAACAGCAGGGGCACAAGGCATACGCGTCCCGAGAGGAGCTCCTTGCCGACAAGGACATAGACATAGTGCTCGTTGCCACAACAAACGACACCCACAAGGAGATTGCCATAGACGCCCTGCGCGCAGGCAAGCACGTGCTGTGCGAAAAGCCGGCAACCATGGGCAGCGCCGAGCTTGAGGAGATTATGACCGTCGCAAAAGAATGCGGCAAGGTGTTCACGGTTGACCAAAACAGGCGCATGAACAGAGATTTCATAAATGTGTGCCGCACGGTTGAGAGCGGCGTCATCGGCAAGCCGTACATCATAGAATCCCGCGTCGAAGGCTCGCGCGGTATGCCCGAGGGCTGGCGCGCAAACAAGGCACATGGCGGCGGCATGATGTTCGACTGGGGCGTACACCTCATCGACCAGATGATGTACATGGTTAAAGAAAAAGTCACCAATGTGTTTTGCAAAATGTACTCGATTCATTACCCCGAGGTTGACGACAATTTCAGGCTGATAATGACTTTTGAAAGCGGGCTGACCGCGCAAATAGAGATATCCACAAACAACTTTATCACGCATCCGCGTTTCTACATTTTTGCGGAAAACGGCACGGCGGTTATCACCGACTGGGACGGCACGGGCGAGATAGTGAAAAAACTCTCCGACGACAACACATGGGGCACCGAGATAAAAAAAGTCAAGGCAGGCCCCACAAAAACCATGGCTCCGAGAGACCCTCATACCGTGGAAAAAATAGCGCTGACCGAGCCCGAGGGAATAGAGGACAACCTCGACCCGGTGTACAGGCAGCTTGTGGACGCCATAGAAGGCGCTCCGCTCAAGATAAAACCCGAAGAGACGCTCCGCGTAATGAAGGTTATGGAAGCGGCTTTCAAATCGGCAAAAGAAAACATAGCAGTTCAGACAAATATATAAACAAAACAACCGTCGGGCGAACATCATCGCCCGACGGTTGTGCTGTTTATTGCATTGCCTGACATCAATAATTATATTTTTTCCTTTTGCCCACCATAAACATTGCAGATATAACCAGCGCCATCATTTCCGCAACCACAACAGACAGCCACACTCCGTCAATATCCAGGACAAGCGGCAGCAGAATGACGGCGGCAACCTGAAACACCAGAGTTCTCAGGAATGAAATAATCGCCGAGGTCACCCCGTCATTCAAGGCAGTGAAAAATCCCGAACCGAAAATAGCATATCCCATAAACAGAAAAGAGGCTGCGAAAATGCGGAATCCCGAAACGGTGAGCTCCGTCAGCCCCTCGTCATATCCTACAAACAGCTTTGCAAGCGGCACGGCAAGCAGCTGAGCCGCGCAAACCATAAGCACTGCAAATATGCCTATCATAATCAGGCTCTTTTTCAGCAGACTTTTCAGCTCATCATAATTCCGCGCGCCGTCGTGATAGCCGAAAATCGGCGCAGTACCTATGGAATATCCGATAAACGCGGCGGCAAATATCATGCTGACATACATCATTACTCCATATGCCGCAATGCCGTTTTCGCCGGCATATTTGAGCAGCTGAATGTTGTAGAGCATACCGACGATGCTCATGGAAATGTTGCTCATAAATTCCGATGAGCCGTTGGTGCAGGCTTTAACAAGCGCCCTGCCGTCAAAAGCTGCTCTGCCGAGCCTCAGGCTGCTGTCATTCTTCCTGCCGAAATAACAGAGAGAGAAAACTCCGGCTACGGTCTGGCTCGCCGCAGTGGCAATTGCCGCGCCGGCAAGCTTGTATTCCTGCGGCAGCAGGATAACAAGAACCGCGTCCAGCACCATATTGGTCACTCCGGCAAATATGGATGTCACAAGACCGAGATGCGGCTTGCCGGCAGTTACAAAGAATGACTGAAACAGATATTGTATAATATTAAACGGCAGCGCAATAAGGATGATGTGCCCGTACACGGCGGCATTGTCCAGCAGCTGACCCTCCGCGCCGAGCAGAGCGGCAATCGGGCGGATGAACACAAACCCGACAACCGCAAGTATAACGCCGATTATCAGCGACGTGTAGACAAACAGTGAAAAATGATTGTTTGCCCCCTCATCATCACCCTCTCCGAATGCTTTCGCCACAATTGCAGAGCCGCCCGTGCCGAACATAAATCCGACGGTTGACATAATCATCAAAAAAGGCATAATGAGATTAACCGCCGCAAACGGCGTCTTGCCGGCAAAGTTGGACACAAAAAATCCGTCAACCACGCCGTAGATTGAGGTGAAAATCATCATGCATATGGACGGCAGTGTAAAGCGAATCAACCGATTGTATGTGAAATGATCCGAAAGCTGTATCTTTGTTTTCATTTTGTCCTCCCGAAAAATCTTTTTGCAAAGTCGGCAACAGCCGGCGTAAGTTCTTTTATTCGCCAGTCGGTTGTATTGACAACCAGGTGATAGGCGGATTTATCGCCCCATTCATCGCCGGAGACAATCCGGCGTCTCTCCTTGCGTATTTTGTCAATACGCCTTATTTTTTGCTCCATCTCTTTTTTAGAGAGATTTTCGCCCTCTGCCGTCCTTTCCTCACAGCGGCTGATTTTTGACTGCATATCCGCACAGACAAAAATATTCAGCGGAGCGTAGTTTTTCAGCAGCACATCGGCATTTCTGCCGACGATAACGCAGTCTTTACCCAGGCCTGCTATTTTTTCTATTATCTTCTTTTCTTCCACAAGCAGAGATGTGGCGTTATTCATCGTCTGCATTGCAAACGAACGCCCAAAGCTTACGGGGTATGTTTTCCACGAGCGGTTTTCAAGCGCATTTTCCGCATAGCGGCTGTCTATGCCCTTGTTTTTCGCAACCGCCTCGATAATCTCTCTGTCATAATAATCAAATCCGAGTTCATCGGCAAGCCTTTTTCCAAGCTCTCTGCCGCCGCTGCCGAATTCTCGGCTTATGGTGATAATTTTCATGGTAACCTATCCTTTCAGTTAATTTTTTTCGGTTTCTTCGGCAAATAATTTAGTCACAACGGAACTTTAGCACACAAACAAAGTCCGAAAACGGACTGTTGATAATTGTAGTTTGTTTTCGGACTTTTGCCAAGCATTTTTAGAGAAAAATATTGAAAATTAAAATTCCGTTTCGTTAAGCAAATCAATGCTTTTTCTTAAAAACTCGCGTTGCTTCGGCGTTAGCTTTTCAATTTCGGGTTTTACTGCGGCAATGTAGACATCAATGTCATCATCAGACATATCTTTTGCGAGTGCATCGGTCGGGATATGCAGTGCCTGCGCAATCTGAATTACCATATCAAAGCGCGGATTATGATATCCCTGCTCTATTCTTGACAGATGTTTTTGCGATATTCCGGCAAGCTCCGCAACCTGATCCTGCGTCATGTTTCGCAGATTCCTGTATTTTTGGATTCTCCGACCCACCTTAACTACTATCGGGTCTTTTTCTTTTTCGATACTCATATCCTTTACCTCGCAAAAAATATTGATAACAATTAAATTATACTATGCTCAAAACAAATTGATAACTTTAATAATGAGGTATAAAATCAATATAATTCTTTAATTATTTAATATTTTTGCTGTTTTTATTAAAAATATGCAGTATAATATGATTATAATACTGTAATTATAAAGAGGTTAGGTGGTTACAAAAGTGAAATTTAAAACCGTAATTACAATCATTCTGTTGTTGCTGTTTCCATACACCTGCAGCGAGACAATCGGCGCTCGAATATGTGTTCAGACTTGCCGAGAAAGAGCGCATCATTCTTGCAATCGACGAATACCCGTATGTCGCGCGCTCGTCAAAGAGCCTTGCATCTGCGCTCCAGCTTTTGATTGATAAACACAAAGACAAATCAAAATTGATGCTTATTCTCTGCGGTTCGTCAATGTCGTATATGGAGGATCATGTTCTTGCATACAAAGCGCCACTGTACGGCAGAAGAACTGCGCAAATCAAGCTCTTGCCGTTTGATTTTGGGGAAACCTGCCGTTACTTCAAGGATTTCTCTGCCGAAGATAAGGCGCTTATATACGGGATTGTCAGCGGTACGCCGCAGTATCTTTTGCAGATTAACGACGCATTGAGCGTTGAGGATAACATCAAGGATGCATTTCTGAATCCCGTTTCTTTTTTGTATGAGGAGCCGATAAACCTACTGAAACAGGAGGTCAGAGAACCGGCGATCTATACGGCGATTACCGCCGCTGTTGCAACGGGAGCGTAGAGAATGTCGGAGATTTCCGGCAAAGTCGGCGAAGATACCAACGTTTGCGCAATATACCTCAAAAATCTGATTAACTTGGGAATTGTGCGGAAAGAAACTCCGTACGGCGAAAAGGCATCCCGAAAATCGGTTTATTAGATTGAGGATAATATGTTTCGCTTTTGGTATCGTTTCGTGTTTGAGAATAATTCAATTATCGCCCGCGGCGCCGCGGATTTGGCGTATAAGCGTATAGAACCGCAGCTTTCGGACTATATGGGCAAGGTTTTTGAGGAAATATGTGAACAGTACCTTTGGAAACAGCTGCTGTCCGGCAACTGCCCTGTTGAATTCACATCTATCGGTCGCTGGTAGGGCAATAACCCGAAAGAAAAGGGGCAAGAAGAAATCGACATTATGGGCGAGCAGGACAAGAACACCGCTTTTTTTGCGGAGTGCAAGTGGACAAACGAAAAGGCAGACCTTGGCGTTTTGGAAACACTTATAAAGCGGAGCGAACTGTTTAATTATAAAATCAAATATTATTACCTGTTCTCAAAATCCGGCTTTACAAGAGGTTGCGAAGATAAGGCAAATGAAATGAAAAATGTGATATTGGTTGAATATGAAAAAATAGTTGATGGAATATAGCTCATAAAATAAAAGTGACAGTGCGGCAATACGCACTGTCACTTTTGATTTATCTGACATAATGCTCATGGTGTAAAATACCGTGCTGCGAATAAACAATCTTTTGGCTGCGATACAGCCCGAATCTGCCGGAGACTATGAATGAAATCGCGCACACCAGCGTGAAAAATATAATTCCCGACGAGCCGAAAAGCTCAACTCCCAGTATAACCGACGACAAGGGGCAGTTGGCAATGCCGCAGAACACGCATACAAGCGACAGTGCCGCCGCAAACGCCGGGTCTATGCCGAGCAGGCCGCCGAGCACCGCACCGAATGTTGAGCCGACAAAGAACGCCGGCACTATCTCGCCGCCCTTGAAGCCTGCGCCGATTGTCACGGCGGTGAAAATCAGCTTGAGCAAAAATGCCTCGGGTTTTGCCTCGCCGGAGAGCGCCCTGCCGATGATATCCATTCCTGCACCGTTGTAATCGCGGCAGCCGACAGCAAGGGTGAGCACAATAATTATGCATCCGCCGGCAAAGGCTCTTATGTAGTCTTTAGGGAAGATTTTTTTCATGGTTTTTTCGCTGTAATGCAGGGTCACGCAAAACAGAGTGCTCAGGAAAGCACATATTATGCCGAGCACGGTCACCTTTATGCACATAACCGCGTCAAGCATCGGTATGTTGGGTATATCGTAGAACAGCGGCGCGTTTCCGAGCGAATTTGTGATGATGAATCCGCATATCGATGACACGATGCAAGGCAGCATCTGAAAATACCTCATGTGCCCCACGCTGACAATCTCGAGAGCGAGCACAGCCGCGGTGACGGGGGTGGTGAATATGGCGGAGAAAGCCCCGCTCATGCCGCACACCATCATTATGCCGGCGTCCTCCTCATTCATATGCAGCCGATAGGCAATGCGCGAGCCTATGCCGCCGCCTATCTGCAATGCCGCACCCTCACGTCCGGCAGAGCCGCCGAAAAGATGAGTGATAAACGCGCCGACAAAGATAAGCGGCGCAAGGAGTGCGGACGCACTTCTGCTCTTGCGGATGCAGTTGATTACGGTGTTTGTGCTTAGGTCGTCTTTTGACAGCCTGTACATAAAGGCTATTGCCACGCCTCCGAGCGGCAGAAAATATATCAGATACGGATGCTCTGTGCGCGTCTGTGTAGCAAACGATATTGCCTTGTGAAAAAACGCGCCGGCAAAACCCGTCACCACGCCCACGACTGCCGAGAGCACCAGCCAGTAAACAAATATATATGAATTTCTTTTTGCTCTATCTATAAATGACATCTTTTTTATCCTCTGATTAAATATTCCGCGATTCTTTCGGCGCTGTCAAATTGTTTCATAGCTTTTTCGTTTTTCTTCATGTCGTTGGTCGGATTGCGCAGCGTCAGATACAGCTCGCCCGTTTGTATGCCTGTGTCCGCAAAAACCGTGCTTTCGGCAACGTTAATGCCGATGACCGCGCCGTCCTTGGATATCAGTCTGTTCTCTTGTGCGATGCCGAGCCTGTCCGTCAGGTCGGTGATATCCATAAACACGCCCTGGTCGTCAAAAACCTTGACAACCGCCGCGTCCGTGAGGATGATCGGCGATTCGCCCACTGCCATACGCAGCTGAACAATCTGCATCATTGACGGGTCTGCCTGCTTTGACGCCTCATCGGAATATCCGGCAGTGTAGTAGCTGACGGACGCCTTAACCTTGCCGTCACCGTTTATATCGTCCAGCGCGCCGGATGACGCAAGGCTGTTTTCAACCATATCTGCGGAATTGTACGTAAATCCGCAGTCCGTCACCGCGTCTATCTCGAAATCGGGTTTGACATAGGTCACCTTGTCATACACGGTGTATGCTATCACCAAGGCGGCGATAATGCCTATTATGGTGTGCCATTTGTAGTAATACCAGTAGTTTTCCCATTTTTTCTGTTTTTCTGTTTTTGTTGACATATATTATCCTCCGAAGTTAATTAATCCGCAATATTGATATGTATTAATTATATCATAAGGACGATTTATGTCAAGTAAACATAATGTGAATTTTTCAGAAAAAAATTTGCAGCAGCATAAGCAGACACAGTCCCGGCACTCCGAGCATACCCAGAGTGACGGCAGATATCGGGTTGACGCCTATGTATATGTGAAGAACAGGCTCGGCGGCGTTAATCAGCATAAGCACCGCCGCGCCGAGCGCGCTGTTGGCTATGATGCGCAAAACGGTCTTAAACGGCGCGAAAAAAATCCGTGCGGAAATAATGATTATAAGAATCCCCAATAAATAACCCACAACGGTGCCGAATGTTATGCCGTCCACGATTTGCGCCCCCTTTTTTGCAATCATCATTACATTACTATGCAAAATCGGGACAAATATTCTAATTGTTTTTATCTGTCAAATATGCTCCGCAATGCGCTCTGCAATGCGCCTCATACCGAGGTCGCCGGGGTGCGGCGCGACGCCGCCGCGCTCAAACAAGCCTATTGCCTTGTTCCCGTCAGCGCATCCCAAATCGCCTATGTGTACAAACTGCCGGCCGTTTTTGTCCGCAAAAAACTGCCGCCTCACGGCAGCAGTCCTTAATGTTATTATTCAGCTGTATAGGGGAGCAGAGCTATGTGTCTTGCTCTCTTAATAGCTATTGTGAGCTGTCTCTGGTGGAGAGCGCAGTTACCGCTGATTCTTCTGGGGAGAATCTTAGCTCTGTCGGATACATATCTTCTGAGCTTTGCGATATCCTTGTAATCAATCTCTTCAACCTTATCTACACAGAATGCGCAAACTTTTCTCTTCGGCTTTCTGTGGTACTGTCTTTCTTCAGCCATTGCAATTAACCTCCTTTAATAAAATCAGAAAGGCAAGTCATCGTCTGCAGAGGGCATAGGCATGAATCCCGCATCTGCGCTGAACGCATTTGTATCGGCTGCCGGAGCGCTGTGCGCCTGTGATGCCGAATCCTGGGACTGCGAACCTTTGCTTTCTACAAAGTGTACTTCGTCAACGGACACCTCCGTGACATATACTCTCTGTCCGTCTTTTTCATAGTTCCTGGTCTGGATGCTTCCGCACACGCCGACCATTCTGCCCTTGGTAAAATACTTTGCCAAAAGCTCTGCCTGCTGTCTCCATGCAACACAGCTTATGAAGTCTGCTTCATATTCGCCCTGTGCATTGCGGAATCTTCTGTTCACCGCCACGGTAAAAGTGCAAACGCTTACGCCGCTTGCGGTGGTTCTCAGCTCGGGATCTCTGGTAAGACGACCTACTAATGCTACCTTGTTCACAATGATCACCTCATTACTTTCTAACGGTAATTGTCCTGAGGACGCCGTCTGTGATGTTGTAATTTCTGTCAAGCTCTGCTATAAAGTCAGCGTGGCTTGTGAAATTGATCAGAAGATAGTAACCCTCGTTTTTGAAGTTGATGGGATAAGCAAGTCTTCTCTTGCCCCACACATCAACAGAATCTACGGTTCCGTTAGCTGCGATAAGATTTTTGAATTTCTCCGCAGTTGCGTTGATCTCGTCATCTGTCAATGAAGCGTCAATTACAATGATGGTCTCGTATTTGTTTGTTATAGTTTCCATTATGTCACCTCCTTCTGGACTATGGCCCCGGCACAAAACGCCGAAGCAAGGAAAATGTGCGTACAAGCACACTTAGTTATTATAAGATATTTTTTGCGCTTTGTCAAGCTTTTTTAATGAAAAATTCTATTCCGCCATAAAACGTGACAAAAATGCTCTGGTTTCCTCTTTTTTAGGCGCGGTAAAAATCTCGTCCGGAGTGCCCTCCTCACAGATAACGCCATCCTTCATAAACACGACATGATTGGATACGTCTCTTGCAAAAGCCATCTCATGCGTAACTATAATCATGGTAAGCCCCTCTTTTGCAATGTTCTTGATAACCTCGAGCACCTCGCCCACCATCTGCGGGTCGAGTGCGGATGTGGGTTCGTCAAAGAGTATTACATCGGGTTTCATGGCAAGTGCCCTCGCTATGGCAACCCTCTGTTTCTGTCCGCCGGAGAGCTGCTTCGGCTTTGCGTTGATGTACGGCGCCATGCCGACCTTTTCGAGATAGAACATGGCTTCTTTCTTAGCGGTCTCCCTGTCTGTACCGAGAACCTTGCGCTGACCTATCATGCAGTTTTTAAGCACAGTCATGTTCTCAAAAAGATTGAAGCTTTGAAAAACCATTTCAACCTTTGCCCGGTATGCCGGAATGTTCTTCTTCTCAAGGATGTTTTCGCCGCGGTACAAAATCTTGCCGCCGCTCGGCTCTTCAAGGAGATTTATGCAGCGCAGCATGGTGGATTTGCCCGAGCCGGACGAACCGATAATACAGGTGACATCACCCTTGTTCACCGAAAAATTGATATCCCTGAGGACGGAGTTTTCGCCGAAGTCCTTTTTAAGACCTTCTATCGAGATAATGGTTTCGCTCATTTTGCGCCCTCCCTTACTCTGAATTCTTCATTCGGCATGGTTGACGAATGGTGAATAACATACGATGACGGGCCGTCAATCTTGTACTCTATGAATTTGAGGATTCGCGTAATTGTAAACGTGAGTATGAAATAAATCACACACGCCACCACATACGTCTCAAATATCGACCAGGTCATCTTGGAAATCTTCGCCGTGAAGAAATACAGTTCTGTAACGCCGATGACATTAAGCACCGAGGTATCCTTTATGTTAATGACAAATTCATTGCTGATTGCCGGCAGAATGTTGCGCATTGTCTGCGGCACAACCACATTCATCATAGTCTGCCAGTGGTTCATGCCGATTGAATACGCGCCCTCAAACTGACCCTTATCTATGGAGATGATGCCTCCGCGCACAATCTCCGCCATGTAAGCGCCGGTGTTTATCGACACTATGAAGATACCTGCCGGAATGAGCGGCAGCGTAACGCCGTCATTCATGAAAGCATAACCCCAGAATATAACCATTGACTGCACCATCATAGGAGTGCCGCGGAAAACCTCTACATACACGCTGATGATGATGTTCACTATCTTAAGCAGCACCCTCACCACGGGATTTTTGCTCTTGGGTATTGTCCTGACAATGCCGGTGACAAGACCTATCACAAGTCCGATGAGTGTGCCTGCCATGGCGATAAGCATGGTGTAGCCCACGCCCCGCAAAAAATATCCCTTGTACTGGACAAGAATATTTAAAACTTCACTGAAAAATGCATTCATAATAATCTACCTTACTCCTCCGTCGGAGCGATGTCAACCATCTTGTTCATGAGTTCTCTCTGTGCGTCTGAATCGAGATCCGCAATTGCCTCGTTAATCTTTGCGGCGAGATCCGAACCTTTCTTCACGCCGACAGCTATGCTTACTTCGTCGTCCGCAACGGTGAAGCCTGTGTCATTGTTCTTAAGCGCAACGTAGTCGTAGCCTGCGTCCTGGCAAACCGCCATAGCAGTCGGCTCCTCGGCAACATAGCCGTCAATAGTGCCTGCGTTCAGCGCTATGAGCATTGTGGAGAAGTCCGACATCTCGTTTGCCTGAGCCTTGGTCTGATTTGTGAGCGCGTCCAGGTGGAATGTGCTCGACTGCGCGGCAATCTTCTTGCCGTCGAGGTCTGCTATCGACTTAACATCGTCAAGCTTGCCTTTCTTTGTCACGATAACAAGGTTGGATGTGTAATAGTTGTTTGAAAAGTCGATTTTCTCTTTTCTCTCGCCCGTGGGGCTCATGCCGGCGATAATCATGTCGAGGTTGCCCGACTGAACCGCAGGGATAAGGCTGTCCCACTCATAAGCGTAAATTTCAAGCTTCCTGCCCATTGCGTCTGCAATTTTCTGAGCCACTTGAACGTCATAGCCGTTAGTGTACATATTATCTACATTGGCGATAGCCACAGCGCCGTTTGAATCATCTGCCTGCGACCAGTTGTAGGGCGCATAGTTGCACTCCATGCCCACTTTCAGGGTCTCGCTCTCCCCTGTCTGCGCCGCGTCCTGTTTGGTATTCTGCGAGCCGCAGCCGCCGAGTGAGAATACCACTGCCAATGCAATCATAACCGAAATAAATTTCTTCATTTTCATCTACCACCCTTAAAAAAGTTTTTTCGCAGATACAAAAACAACCGCGGACGCTAAAATAGTTTTATCGTCCGCGGTACAAAAAATACACGCAAAAAACTACGGATAGCGCTCCACAAAAGTGACAGTACGCAACATATTCTGCTGCGTCCCAACACACGGGTCAAGGCAATGCCCCGCGCATTTCGGCGATATTTCCTTTAAGACGGCTCGCTTGCCCGCGACTGAACGCCGACCACTCTTAAATACCGCGCCTCTACCAATTAGTTGTATTAATCTGTTGTCCACATTATCTCACAGTTTTTAAGAAATGTCAATACCTCAATTCTGTAAGAAAAACACATATATTTCTCATCTGTTTTTATCACAATGTCACTATGAACACCAAGTACATGAACGGAATGGTGATTACCGACAACGTGTGAGATATCATTGCCATGCTCGCGCCCGTCTCCGTGTCACCGCCGTACGCCGCCGGAAACACCACCGTGTTAAGCCCGAGCGGCGTGGCAAACGCAAACAGCGCCGGGGTGAGCACCTCCGCGCCGGCGCCGAAGAACCTGAGCGCGCCGAGCATGAGCGACGGAATCACAATGAGCCTGAGCGCCGCCGCTATGTATATACGCTTCTTTGCAAGCAGCGCGCGGAGGTCGTAGCCGCCGATGACAAATCCCGTAAGTATCATGGCAATAGGACCCATGCACGCCTTTGCACCGGATATCGTGGATGTGAGAAATCTCGGCAGATATGCCCCGACATCAAATATGCCGAGAATCATGCCGAGCACGAGCGAGACAAAAATGGGATTGAACAGATTCTTAAGCGGACTGCTCTTTTCCTCGCCGTGCGGCACAAGTATCATCACACCCCAGGTGTACACCGCTATGTTGAGCGGCAGGGTAAACAGCAGATATTTAAAAAGACCGTAATCGCCGAGCACACCAAGCACAACGGCATTGCCCATAAACGAAAAATTGCCGAAGGTGAGGGCGTATTTGTAGATGCTGCGCTGATAAGCCTCGTCCACCGCACCGCGCGCAAACACCTTTGACAGCGGCAGAGATATCGCCAGTGCCGCCGCAAGCAAAATCAGGCTGTACATAATGAGATTTGCGTTTTCCGCAAGCGGACCGATGCTGCAGTTCGTCATAAATATGTCTAAGACGAGCGCCGGCACAAGCACATAGTTCTCAAGCTTGGAGAGCACCTTGTCCGCGTTGTCCGGCAGCAGTGCAAGCTTTTTCAGCAGAAAGCCCGTTAGAATAAAGCAGAACATAACGAGCATCTGAGAAAAAGTCGATAAAAAAATTTCCATTGATTCAACACACTCCGTAATATCATAATGTCACCATTCTATCACAATTGAAAATAATTTTCAATATTTTTCGGCAGATTCGGAAAACATTTTTGCAAAAAGCAAATATTTTTTACGCAAGAATAAAACGTCAAGAGAAATCATATACATTAGTAATCTCACAGAAAGGACGCAAACCATGTCAAAGACATACAAACCGCGCCGCACCGCGGCAAAAAAAGAAAAAAAGAAAATGAGTTTTGAAAAAAAGGTTCTGCTGCAAAGCGCGGCTTGCGTTGTCATATTTGCATATTGCCTGATTGTATCGGGCACAAACACCGCCGTGCGCCAAAAAGAACTGATAAACAAGGCGGTAAACCTCACCTACACCAAAAGCGACATAAACCGTGACGCGGCATACTCTGCACAGCTGTTCAAAACCGCGGTCGCCGCCGCGTCAAAGTCACTGGACGCGCTGGTGTACTTCTGCAACAACGGATTCGGCGGAGATGACGAAGCCGTGCTTGCCAACAAAAACACCGAGGCGGCGGATATCCCCGAGGGCAGCGAACCCCCGACTGACAATCAGCCGCAGGAGGCGCCCGCCGCCGAGGACAACACGGCAGCCGCGCAGCCGCAAACGCAGGCGCCGGCGGTATTTCGTATGCCGCTCGACGGCAAAATAACCTCCGATTTCGGCGAGCGGATTCATCCGCTGAACAACAGCGACTCCAATCACTACGGCATAGACATAGCCGGAAATACGGGCGACTGCGTAATATCCGCGCTGCCCGGCACCGTGGAGGCAACAGGCTTTGACCCCTCGCTCGGCAACTACGTCAAGGTGCGCCACTCCGACAGTTTCGAGACAGTCTACGGCCATCTCTCAGCCATAGCGGTGCAAAAAGGAGAATATGTGGACGGCAACACCCGGATAGGCTCTGTCGGCTCCACGGGCGCGGCAACGGGGCCGCACCTGCATCTTGAGGTGAGAGTGGACGGCAGGAGCGTCAACCCCAACGATTGGATAGGCAAATCGCTATGAGGAAAAAGAATAAATATCTACGCATGAGCAGAATGTTTGTTCTGCTCATTTTTTTCGCCTCGCTGCTCGGGCGCACGGCAGAGGTGCTCATACTGTACGGCTGTGTGCTCGTGCATGAGTGCGCCCACCTCTCGCTTTGCCGCCGCCTGCACATCCGCACCGAATATATGTCCGTCTCGCCCTACGGCATGGAGCTGCG
>CAJLYL010000039.1 GCA_905210855.1 uncultured Clostridia bacterium | reverse complement strand
TTGACTTGTTTTCTATTATATCATACTTTTTCAAAAAACGCAATTTCCTATACAGCAAAAAGAGATTGCCCGAGCATAATCGGACAATCTCAATCATAGAATATAAATTTATTTTCCGAATGTATTCTTCATTCTTTCAAAGAAATTTTTGCTTTGCTTATAGTTGCTTTCCTTTGAAACCTTTGCAAAATTAACAAGCGCTTCCTTCTGCTCGCCGTTGAGGTTTTTCGGAACCTCCACCTGAACCGTGAGAATCATGTCTCCCCTTGCGCTCCTGTGAACAACCGGTATTCCCTTGCCGCCGAGGCGGAATTGCTCGCCCGACTGCGTGCCCTCGGGTATGGTAAAGCTCATTTTGCCGGTGGCTTTTTTTGCCGAGTCGAGCACGGGAATTTCTATATCTGCGCCGAGCGCCGCCTGCACAAAGGTAATCGGCACGGTCAGATGAACATCGTAGCCGTCGCGCGTGAAAACCGAATGCCGCGCAACGCTAACCGTCACAAGCAAATCTCCGGCAGGGCCGCCGTTTGCGCCCTTGTTTCCCGCACCGCGCAGAATAACCGTCTGTCCGTGGTTTATGCCGGCAGGAATATCCACATCAAATGTCTTTGCGTGCTTAATCATGCCCTTGCCCTTGCACTTGGTACACGGGTTGGTGATTGTGTAGCCGGTGCCGTGGCATCTCTGACAGGTGGTGACATTTACAAACTGACCGAGCGGTGTGCGCTGAACATTGCGCACCTCACCGGTGCCGTTGCAGGCAGTACACTTCTGCTTGTCGGCAGGGTTCTTTGCGCCTGTGCCGCCGCAGGCGTCACAGCTTTCTATAACGTAGGTTTTAATCTTCTTTTTTGTTCCGAATGCCGCCTCCTCAAAGGTGAGCGTCACTCTTTCCTCAATATCGCTGCCGCGGCGCGGGCCGTTGCGGTTTGCCCCTCTTCCGCCTCCGAAGCCGCCGAAGAATGAACCGAATATATCTCCCAAATCAACGTCGCCGAAACCGCCGCCAAAGCCGCCGCCCGCGCCGAAATTCGGGTCGGTTCCGGCAAAGCCGTATTGGTCGTATTTGGCTCTTTTATCGGAATCGCTGAGTACGCTGTAAGCCTCGTTGACCTCTTTAAACTTCTCCTCAGCCTCTTTATTGCCCGGATTGGTGTCCGGATGATATTTCATGGCAAGCTTTCGGTAAGCTTTTTTTATCTCGGTGTCGCTTGCCCCCTTGTTAACGCCGAGCACTTCATAGTAATCTCTCTTGTCTGCCACGATTGTTCAACCCTTCCGAAGGGCATAAAAAATGCCCGATAAAAATTAACACAAGCATATGAGAATCCTTGCGGATTCTCATATGACAAGTGCATTGTATTAATTATTTGTTGTCGTCATCAACCACGGTGTAATCGCCGTCAACAGTTGAACCGTCAGCGCTGCCGCCGGCAGCTCCGCCGAATCCCTGAGCGCCGCCTGCGCCCTGTGCTCCCTGCGGATTTGCCGCCTGATATACCTTGGACGATACCTCGTAGAATTTCTTCTGCAATTCGTCTGCGGCATTCTTGATAGCCGTTGAATCAGTGCCCTCAAGAGCTTTTTTTGTGTCGGCAATCTTGGCTTCGATTGCGGATTTGTCAGCCGCGTCAATCTTGTCGCCGAGGTCTGTCAAAGCCTTTTCGCACTGATATACAAGCGAATCGGCATTGTTGCGGATTTCGATTTCTTCTTTCTTAGCCTTATCCTCAGCCGCAAATTTTTCTGCGTCCTTTACTGCCTTGTCTATATCCTCCTCGGAGAGGTTGGAACTTGCCGTGATTGTGATATCCTGCTCGTTGCCGGTTGCCATATCCTTTGCGGAAACATGAACTATACCGTTGGCATCAATATCAAAGCTTACCTCAATCTGCGGAACTCCCCTCGGAGCCGGAGCAATGCCGTTGAGGCTGAATCTGCCGAGGCTCTTGTTGTACTGAGCCATCTCGCGCTCACCCTGGAGCACGTTAATCTCAACGCTTGTCTGATTGTCCGCAGCCGTGGAGAATACCTGACTCTTCTTTGTGGGGATGGTGGTGTTTCTCTCAATAATCTTTGTGCAAACGCCGCCCATTGTCTCTATGCCGAGTGAAAGCGGAGTTACATCGAGCAAAAGCAGGTCTTTTACATCGCCTGCAAGCACGCCTGCCTGGATAGCCGCGCCGATAGCCACGCACTCATCGGGGTTGATGCCCTTGTGGGGCTCCTGACCGATAAGCTTTTTAACAGCCTCCTGCACAGCCGGTATTCTGGACGAACCGCCGACCAGGAGAACCTTGCTTATGTCGCTCGGGTTAAGCCCTGCATCGGACAGTGCGTTTTTGGATGGAACCATTGTCATCTCTACCAAATCCGCAGTCAATTCATCAAATTTGCTTCTTGTGAGTGTGATGTCAAGGTGCTTCGGGCCAGTTGCGTCCGCTGTGATAAACGGCAGATTAATATTTGTTGAAGCAACGCCGGAAAGCTCTATTTTAGCTTTTTCGGCAGCTTCTTTAAGTCTCTGCATTGCAACCTTATCCGTAGAGAGGTCTATGCCGTTGCTCTTTTTAAATTCGTCTAAAAGATAATCCATTCCTCTCTGGTCGAAGTCATCGCCGCCGAGTCTGTTGTTGCCCGATGTTGCAAGTACCTCAAACACGCCGTCGCCGATTTCGAGTATGGACACATCGAAGGTGCCGCCGCCGAGGTCATAAACCATGATTTTCTGCTCATGATCCTTATCCATGCCGTAAGCAAGCGCTGCCGCGGTAGGCTCGTTGATTATACGCAGAACCTCAAGACCGGCAATCTTGCCGGCGTCCTTGGTAGCCTGTCTCTGAGCGTCGCTGAAATACGCCGGAACAGTGATTACCGCCTGTGTAACCTTTTCGCCGAGGTAGCTTTCCGCGTCCATTTTCAGCTTTTGCAGAATCATCGCGGAGATTTCCTGCGGTGTGTATTTCTTATCGTCTATATCCACCTTTCTGTCAGTGCCCATGTCTCTCTTAATGGAGATAATGGTTCTGTCAGGATTGGTGATTGCCTGTCTCTTGGCAACCTGACCGACAAGTCTTTCGCCCTCTTTTGTGAATGCGACAACCGACGGTGTGGTTCTTGCGCCCTCCGCATTGGCTATAACGGTAGGCTCGCCGCCCTCCATAACAGCCACGCATGAATTAGTTGTACCCAAATCAATACCTATAATCTTTGACATAATATAAAACCTCCCTAATAATTAACCTTGGAAATCCGGTTCTCAGTTTGCAACCTGAACCATACTGTATCTGATAACCTTATCCTTATATTTATAACCCTTTTGAAACTGCTGCGCAACGGTGTTTTCACCGTAATTGTCGTCATCTATATGCATCACGGCATTGTGCATGGTCGGGTCGAATTTTTCGCCGACCGCATTAATCTCCTCAACGCCGATTTTTTTCAGAATATCGGCTGTCTGGCGCAGCACCATCTCCACTCCCTTGCAATGCTCGCTTTCCTTATCGTCAAACGAATCTATCGCGCGCTCAAGATTATCGAGCACCGGAAGCATTTTTTCAACCACATCGCACACGCTGTCGGCATAGATACTTTCTTTCTCCTTAACCGTGCGCTTTTTGTAGTTGTCAAACTCCGCCGCCAGTCTCTTGCAGCGGTCGTCGAGCGCCTCGCACTCTTTGGTTTTTGCCTCAAGCTCCGCCTTGAGTCCGTCGCACTCGGGGCTTGTATTTTCGCTTGCCTCGGGCTCGCCCGGCGTTATCTTTTCCTCTGTATCGTTCTTTGGCTTCTTTGCCATATTATCAACTCCTTAATATTAATGTCAGCTGCCGTCGCCCATCATCCGCCGTCGCTTATTGAGCACATTGATAAGATAATTCAGCGTTGACACCGCCTTTGCATAATCCATCCTCGTCGGCCCTATGACCGCAAGTTTGCCTGTGAAGCCCTCGCCGAGATTGTAGTTTGAAACCACAATGCTCAGGTCGTGATTCTTTAGGACGGGGTTTTCGTCGCCGATTATCACCGAGATGTCATCCGCGCTTGTGCTCATCAGCTGCTTGAGATCCGCAACGTTGTCTTTCTTTACAAAGGTAAGAAAATCCTTTGCACGGTCAATATCGTTAAACTCGGGATGATTGAAAATGTTTGTCGTGCCGGTCAGATGTATATCAACATCGCTGAGCTCACTGACCACCTCATAAAGATATGAGAAAATGGGCTCAAGCAGATTTTCCTCCACCGGCAAAATATCTTTCTCGCCCGAGAGCGCCTCTTTGGTGATGAGGCTTGCGCTCATGCCCGAAAATCTGTTGTTAAGCCAGTTTGAAAGCTTTTCGAGCACGGACGAATCATAGCTTTTTTCAACGGATATCTGCGTACTCTTGACAACTCCGTTGCCCGTGACGATTATCATGACAAAGCTGTGGTCGTCAATCGACATCAGCTTGATGTTCGATATCGTGTAGGTTTGAGCCGTCGGCATGGTGAACACCGTGGTGTAATTGGTGAGCAGCGATGTCACGTCGGATATGCTCGCAATGATTTTGTTGAACTCGATAAATTTTTTCTCAAGCGCAAGCTTAATCTGATTTATCTCATTCAGGGTAAGCTTGTATTCATTCATCAGCTCGTTGACATACACTCTGTATCCCAAATCCGACGGTACTCTGCCGGCGGACGTATGCGGTTTTTCAAGATAGCCGAGTTTTTCAAGCGCAGCCATCTCGTTGCGCACCGTAGCCGAGCTGATGCCGAGGTTGTGACTGCCGAGAATGTATGACGACCCGACAGGCTCTGCGGTAACTATGTAGTCATCAATGATAGCCTGAAGAATCTTCTTTTTCCTCTCACTGAGCTCCATAATCCATTCCTCCAATGTTAGCACTCGAACACTTCGTCTGCTAACAATATATAAGATAACACCATCATCAATATTTGTCAATAGTTTTTATCAAAATTTACGATTTATTCACAAAATGATAACATCGGGGCAACAAATCACAGCACAAATTCACACATTACCAAGTTGGAAATGCAGCAGGCACGCTCGGTGAGGCGCAGTTTTCCGTCGTGCTCGCTCAGTAGTCCGAGTTCTTTGTTTTTTTGGATGGCACTGCCGAAAACCGATTCTGCCGACCGGTGAAATCTTCGCTCAAATTCCGCTGTGTCCACACCCGATTTTAGCATACGCAGCCCGAGAATGACAAATTCGCTCATCATGTCGTCCTCGGTGAGTGTTTCCTCCTCATCCCTCTTGAAGCCTCCGAAATAATCCTCAAACCGCCGAGAGTTGGCATACCTCACTCCGTTTATATATGACGACGCGCCGAGCCCCACGCCGAGATATTCCTCACACCGCCAGTATTTGCAGTTGTGCTTTGATTCAAAACCCGGCTTTGCAAAATTGGATATTTCATAATGCTCATAACCGTTTTCTTTCATTCGCCTGCATATCAGTTCATACATATCCGCAAATTCATCCTCACTCTTTTCGGCAATCTTTCCGTTTGCAGCCATGTCGGCAAGCTTTGTGCCCTCCTCCACCTTGAGCCCGTAGCACGATATATGCTCGGGCGAAAGCTCAAGCAGGGCTTCAATGCTACGCTCAAGGGTACCTGTTGTTTGCCCGGGCAGAGCGTACATGAGATCGAGACTGATGTTGCCGAATCCCTCGGTGCGCAGCAGGTGAAACGTCTCCGCCGTATCTGCCGCCGAGTGAATTCTGCCTATTGTCCTAAGCTCGCTGTCAACAAAGGATTGCGCACCGAGGCTTATTCGGCTTACTCCGAGAGATTTCAGCAATCTCGCTTTATCCGCCGTGACGGTCGCGGGATTTGCCTCGACGGTTATTTCGCTGTGCGGCATTATGTCAAAGTTTGAGCGAATTGCCGCAAAAAGCTTTTTGAAATTACCATCACCGAGAACAGTCGGTGTGCCGCCGCCGATATACAACGTGTCAAAGCTCATTCCGCCGTATCGGGTCATCTCCGTGCAGAGCTGTTCGATATACCTGTCCTGCAAACCGTTTTTATCCGCAAACGAAGCAAAGTCGCAGTAAATACACTTACTGCGACAAAAAGGTATATGAATATAAAGTCCGCGCATATCTCTAAACCTCCAGATAATCCTTAAGTGCGTCTATTCGCCCGTCAGCCACCTTGTAACCCTGGTCGTACAGGGCGCACAGTGCTTTGGGCGAGGATTCCACACGGCTGAAGCCGCCCGTGGTCTCCGGCTCTATAACAAAAAGTTTTCCCTGCCCTTCAAGCTCAAAAATCCGTCTGCGCTCATCATTGTACATCTGCGCGCGGTTGTCAATTGCCCTCACAAGGTTTGGGTATTTGCGATATGTAATATCTATAAGCCTTTGCATGGGCTCGTCTTTTTTTACATAGCTTCTCTCACGCGTAAGCACTACGATTATTTTATCGCAGCCGTCGTTAATCGGCTTTTGAAACGGAATCGAGTCCGTCATGCCGCCGTCCATGTACAGCTTGCCGTTGATTTTAACGGGGCGAAACATTATCGGCAGCGCGCATGAAGCCACAACCGTGCGCCACGTCCTATCACGTCGCGGCACCTCAAGGTATTCGGCTTTGCCCGTCTCTATGTTTGTGACCGCCGCAATAACGTTGCCGTCAAAATTTTCAAACGCTTCATAATCATACGGGAGATATATATTGGGCAAATCCTCAAAAACGAATTTTATGTTATAGTAGCTTCTGTTGCCGGGCTTGAACATATATTTCAGACCCATGTACCGCTTGTCATTCATATATTTTTTGCCCAGCTCCAGGCTGCGGCCGCGCTGGCGCGACACATAGGACAAGCCGTTGGCTATGCCTGCCGATGTGCCGATGACATAATCAGCGTATATACCGTTGTCCATAAGGCAATCCATCACGCCGTTTGAAAAATACGCACGGCTTGCTCCGCCCTCCAATACAAGTGCTGTTTTCACTGTTTATACACCTCCGATTAATGTATATTCTAACACATAAGCAAGCGTTTTTCAAGCAAAAAAATCGGGGCACTGCAATTTGCGGCAGCGCCCCGACGGGCAATTTTCATTAAAACAACCCTGTGATAACTCCGTTTTCGTCCACATCAATCCGCTCTGCCGCCGGAACTTTCGGCAGACCGGGCATGGTCATAATCTCGCCCGTGAACGCAACGACGAATCCTGCGCCGGCGCTTATCTTCAGATTGCGCACCGTCACGCGGAATCCGCTTGGCGCGCCGAGCAGATTTTTGTCATCCGAAAAGCTGTACTGCGTTTTGGCAACGCAGACAGGCATTTTGTCATAGCCGAGTGCGGTAATCTCCGCAAGCAGTTTTCTTGCCTTGGGGGTAAAATCCACTCCGTCGCCGCGGTAGATTTTTGTCACTATGGCGTTGAGTTTATCCTCTATGCTGTCATCGGGGCTGTAACACTGAGAAAAGCTGTTTTTCTCCTCGCAGAGGCGCACAACCTCTTTTGCCAGCTCCGTGCCGCCTTCGCCGCCCTTTGCCCACACATCGGAGAGCACCACGTTAACGCCGAGTTCTCTGCACTCGTCAATGACAAGCTGCACCTCCGCGTCGGTATCCGTGGGAAATTTGTTTACGGCAACCACGCACGGCAGACCGAACACATTTTTTATGTTGTCTATATGCCTTAAAAGATTGGGCATACCCTTGTGCAGCGCATCAAGGTTTTCAGCACCGAGCTCGTCTTTTGCAACGCCGCCGTGCATTTTGAGCGCGCGCACCGTTGCGACAAGCACAACTGCAGACGGCTTTAATCCCGAAAGCGCGCACTTAATGTCAAAGAACTTCTCCGCGCCGAGGTCAGCGCCGAAGCCTGCCTCTGTCACGGCGTAATCAGCCAATTTGAGCGCAAGCTTGGTCGCAGTCACGCTGTTGCAGCCGTGCGCAATGTTGGCAAACGGCCCTCCGTGTACCAACGCCGGAGTACCCTCGAGCGACTGCACCAGGTTTGGCTTGATGGCGTCCTTGAGCAGCGCTGTCATTGCACCCTCCGCTTTCAGCTGACCGCAGGTTACGGGCTCGCCGTTATAATTGTAGCCGACGATTATATCCGCAAGGCGTTTTTTCAAATCCGTTACCGAGTCCGCAAGGCAGAGCACCGCCATCACTTCCGAAGCAACTGTTATGTCATATCCGTCCTCTCTGGGAGTACCGTTAGCCTTGCCGCCGAGACCGTCAACAATGCTTCTGAGCTGTCTGTCATTCATATCCACACAGCGTTTCCATGTGATTCGCCTCGTGTCGATGCCGAGTGCATTGCCATGGTGAATATGGTTGTCTATCATAGCGGCAAGCAGATTATTTGCCGCGCCGATAGCGTGAAAATCACCCGTAAAATGCAGATTGATGTCCTCCATGGGCACAACCTGAGCATATCCGCCGCCTGCCGCGCCGCCCTTTATGCCGAACACCGGCCCAAGCGACGGCTCGCGCAGCGCCATCATTACATTTTTGCCGATTCTCCTCATGCCGTCGGCAAGACCGATTGTAGTGGTTGTCTTGCCCTCGCCGGCAGGGGTCGGAGTAATGGCGGTGACAAGCACCAGCTTGCCGTTTTCCGGCTTATTCTCTTTCATTATCGACAAATCGATTTTCGCCTTATAGCTGCCGTACTGCTCAAGATATTTTTCGTCAATACCGGCTGTTTTTGCAATCTCTCTGATGTTTTTCATCTGCACGCTCTGTGCGATTTCTATATCAGTCATGATTTATGATTCTCCTCTATTTAAAATACCTTACACAGGATGTGAAAAGACCCATGTCAACCCTGCCTGGAACATTTTTGTAAAGCCCGTCTCCGGTTCGCTCGGTGTGACCCATTTTGCCGAACACTCTGCCGTCGGGCGAGCATATGCCCTCAACGGCATAATCGGAGTTGTTCGGGTTATACTGAATATCATCGGTCGGGCAGCCGTTTGCATCCACATACTGCGTGATAATCTGACCGTTTGCGGCAAGCTTTTTCACAAGCTCATCACTCGCCATAAATCTGCCCTCGCCGTGCGAAATTGCCACCGTGTAAATCTCGCCGGTGCGCGTCTGGGCAAGCCAGGGAGATTTGTTTGACGCCACGCGCACATTGACAAGCTTTGACTGGTGTCTGCCGATGGTATTGTAAGTAAGCGTCGGGCAGGTTTCGTCCATATCCACAATTTTGCCGAAAGGCACAAGACCGAGCTTGATAAGCGCCTGGAAGCCGTTGCAGATGCCGCCCATGAGACCTGCGCGCTCATCGAGCAGCCTCGAGACAGCCTCCTTTATGGATTCGTTTCTGAAAAACGCCGTGATGAATTTGCCCGAGCCGTCAGGCTCATCGCCGCCCGAGAATCCGCCCGGGATGAATATTACCTGAGAGTTGTTTATCCTCTTTGCAAATGTATCAACCGATTTGACTATATCCTCCGACGACAGGTTGTTTATCACAAACACATCCGCCTGTGCTCCTGCGTCCTCAAACGCCTTTGCGGTGTCATACTCGCAGTTTGTTCCGGGGAACACGGGTATAAGCACCTTCGGGCGCGCAATTTTTATCGGGCTTGCGGCGATTTGTTCCGCGGTGTACGAGAATGCCTCAATCCTCTTGCCCTCTGCCGCGATATTGCACGGATAGATAGGTTCGAGCTTGCCCTCATAAATTTCGTCAAGCTCTGCAAGTGCAATTTTTTCATCCTTATATGCAATTGCCTCCTCGTCCGTTGTTCTGCCGACAACGGTGCCGACATCAGTACCGTCCGCAAGCTCAACCAAAAACGAGCCGTAGCAATAGCCGAATATATCATCAAGCGCAAACGAATCGTCAAATTCAAAGCCGACAGAATTTCCGATTGCCATTTTGTACACAGCCTCGGCTATGCCGCCGTAGGTTGGTGTATACACGGCGAGCGCTTTTTTGCCGCGCACAAGAGCCGTCACCGCGTCAAATACAGCGCGGATTGAGCCGATAACCGGCAAGCCGTTTTCATCATATTCCGGCTTAATGATGACAACCCTGTGTCCGCCGCCCTTAAACTCGTTTGAAACGATATTTTGCGTTTTATCCGCAGTCACGGCAAAAGAAACAAGCGTTGGCGGAACATCTATATTTTCAAACGAACCGCTCATGGAGTCCTTGCCGCCGATTGCGCCTATGCCGAAATCCTTTTGCGCCTTAAATGCGCCGAGCAGCGCCGCGAGCGGCTTGCCCCAGCGATACGGGTCATTCTTCGGCTTCTCGAAATACTCCTGGAATGTAAGATACACATCTTCAAAGGACGCGCCTGCCGCAACGAGCTTTGACACCGATTCCACCACTGCAAGGTATGCTCCGCAGAATGGATTTTTCTCCGTGATAAACGGATTGTAGCCGTAAGCCATTACCGAGCAGGTGTCGGTGTGACCCTTTTCCACGGACACCTTGTTTACCATAGCCTGTATGGGGGTGCGCTGATTTTTTCCGCCGAAAGGCATAAGCACCGTGCCGCTGCCGATTGTGGAATCGAATCTCTCCGAAAGTCCGCGTTTTGAGCACACATTCAGGTCGCCGCAAAGTTCTTTCATGCTCTGCGCAAAACCGCCGGTTGTCTTTCTTGCATAGTCCTCTCCCTTTGCCACCTTTACATCGATATGTTTGGGTGCGCCGTTGGAATTGAGGAACTCGCGCGAAAGGTTTACTATGGAATTGCCGTTCCACGTCATCTCCATATACGGATTTTCCGTAACCACGGCAACCTTTGTTGCCTCTATGTTTTCGCTGTGAGCCAGAGCCTTAAATTTATCTTCGTCCTCTGCCGCCACAACGACCGCCATTCTCTCCTGCGATTCGCTTATGGCGAGCTCCGTGCCGTCCAATCCGTCATATTTTTTCGGCACTGCGTTAAGGTCTATCCTGAGTCCGTCCGCAAGCTCGCCTATTGCCACTGACACTCCGCCCGCGCCGAAATCGTTGCACCGCTTGATAAGGCGAGACGCTTCGGGGTTTCTGAATAGCCTTTGGAGCTTTCTCTCCTCGGGTGCATTACCCTTTTGCACCTCTGCGCCGCAGCTCTCCAGCGATTCCAGTGTGTGCGATTTTGACGAGCCTGTGGCTCCGCCGCAGCCGTCACGTCCGGTTCTGCCGCCGATGAGTATAACCACATCTCCGGGAATCGGGCGTTCTCTGCGCACATTGCACTCCGGTGCAGCGGCAACAACCGCGCCTATCTCAAGGCGTTTTGCCACATAGCCCTCGTGATATATTTCATCAACAAGCCCCGTCGCGAGTCCTATCTGATTGCCGTAGGAGGAATATCCGTTTGCGGCGGTGGTGACGATTTTTCTCTGCGGCAGCTTGCCGTTCATGGTCTCCGACACGGGTTTGAGCGGATTTGCCGCGCCCGTAACACGCATTGCGGCATACACATAGCTTCTGCCCGAGAGCGGATCGCGAATTGCGCCGCCTATGCACGTTGCCGCGCCTCCGAAGGGCTCTATCTCTGTCGGGTGGTTGTGAGTTTCATTCTTAAAGAGCAAGAGCCATTTTTCATCCTTGCCGTCTACATCAACGTCCATTTTCACCGTGCAGGCGTTTATCTCCTCCGACTCATCAAGCTTATCGAGGAGTCCGTTTTTGCGCAGATACTTAACCGCCAGCGTGGCGATGTCCATAAGGTTAATCGGCTTTGTTCTGCCGAGTTGCTCTCTTGTTGCAACATAGTCGTCATACGCTGCCTTTACGTAGTCGTCCTCAACCTCCGCGCTGTCTATCGTAGTCAAAAATGTGGTGTGTCTGCAATGGTCCGACCAATATGTATCAATCATTTTAATCTCGGTTATCGTCGGGTCTCTTTTCTCGGAGAGAAAATAATCGCGGCAGAATTTTATGTCGTCAAAATCCATAGCCAATCCGTTTGCTGCCGCAAATTCGCGCAGTCTGTCATCATCGAAGCCGATGAATCCATCAACAGTCGCAACGCTTTTCGGTATTGCATAGTTCACCTTGAGAGTTTGCGGCAGTTCAAGCGAAGCTTCGCGCGCCTCAACTGGATTGATAACGTACTTCTTTATCTCTGCGATTTCATCATCGCTGACATCGCCGTATACCGCATACACCTTTGCACTGCGCACAAGGGGTCTGTCGCCTGTGGAAATGAGCTGAATACACTCCGAAGCCGAGTTTGCCCTCTGGTCAAACTGACCGGGGAGATACTCCACCGCAAAAACCTTTGCGCCGTCGAGATCGGGAATCTCGCAGTTATCGGTCTGAGGCTCGGAGAATACGGCAGTCTTGCAATACTCAAACAGTTTTTCGTCTATGTTCTCCGCGTCATATCTGTTAATGACACGCAAGTTCTCTATCCCCTTTATGCCGAGAAGGTTTTTAAGATCATTTTTCAGGCTCTTGGCTTCGTTGTCAAGTCCCGCTTTTCTTTCAACATACACTCTGTATACCATTTATCTTATCCCCCTTAAAGCTCTCTGACCGATGTCATGTCTGTAATATGCGTTTTCAAACTTAACCGATTTCACTGTCTCATATGCTTTTTCGATTGCCGACTCAAGCGTGGGTGCATTCTCGGTAACTCCGAGAACTCTGCCGCCCGCGGTGAGAAGCTTGCCGTCCTCGAGCTTTGCGCCGGCAATGTAGATGTTCTTATCTGCCGGCACGGTTATCTCAAAGCCTGTGTCATATTTTTTCGGATATCCCTCCGACGCCATAACCACGCAGCAGGAGCACTCCTTCTTAAAGCGTATGTCCGCTTCGGAGAGTGTGCCGTCGGCAGTGTGCATCATGATGCCGAGCAAATCGGAATCGAGCAGCGGCAGCACAACCTGAGTCTCGGGGTCGCCGAATCTGCAATTGTATTCAATAACTTTCGGCCCTTTTTCGGTAAGCATCAATCCGAAATAGAGGCATCCGCGAAACTCCCTGCCCTCGGATTTCATGGCGTTTATCGTCGGCACAAAAATCTTCTCCATGCACTCATGCGCAATGTCGTCGGTATAGAAAGGATTGGGGGCAATGCAGCCCATGCCGCCGGTGTTAAGCCCCTTGTCGCCGTCAAGCGCCCTCTTGTGATCCATTGACGACACCATGGGCACAACGCTGCTTCCGTCGGTAAACGACAGAACAGAAACCTCGGGGCCCGTGAGGAATTCCTCCACAACAACCCTGCTGCCGCTCTCGCCGAAAATTTTGTCCTGCATCATGGATTTAACCGCAGCTGCGGCGTCCTCCCTTGTCTCCGCAATGACTACACCCTTGCCGAGCGCCAGCCCGTCCGCCTTGATGACGGTCGGTATCGGTGCTGTTTTAATATATTCCAGTGCGGCGCCCATGTCGTCAAACACTTCGTATTCCGCCGTGGGTATATTATACTTTTTCATCAGATTTTTCGAGAAAACCTTGCTGCCCTCTATGACAGCCGCGTTTTTCCTCGGACCGAAACATTTTATGCCGATTTCATTCAGTGCGTCAACAGCGCCGAGCACCAGCGGGTCGTCCGGAGCGACGATTGCAAAATCAATATCGTGAGTTTTTGCAAAATCGCACATGCCGTCAATATCCTTTGCACCGATCGGAACACACTGCGCGTCTGCGGCTATGCCTCCGTTGCCCGGGAGTGCATAAATTGTGTCAACGCTCTTGTTCTCTTTTATTTTCTTTATTATGGCGTGCTCTCTGCCGCCCGAACCAACAACCAATATGTTCATTTTGTCAACCTCCGCTATCTTTAGTGATGGAACAGTCTCATGTGGGTGAATGCCATTACCATGCCGTGCTCGTTGCAGCAATCTATTACGCAGTCGTCTCTGACAGAGCCGCCCGGCTGTGCAATGTACTTAACGCCGCTCTTTGCCGCCCTCTCGATGTTATCCGAAAACGGAAAAAACGCGTCCGAGCCGATGACGGTATCGTTAAACGAAGCAAGGTAGGCTTGCTTTTCCGCTTTTGTCAGCTTTTCGGGCTTCTCCGTAAACAGAGCCTCCCATGCGCCGTCGGCAAGCAGCTCGTCACTGTCGTCCGATATGTACACATCAATCGCATTGTCTCTCTCGGGGCGCTTTACGCCGTCCTTAAACGGGAGATTGAGCACCTTGTCGCACTGGCGCAGATGCCAGTTATCGGCCTTGCTTCCGGCAAGACGTGTGCAGTGTATGCGCGACTGCTGACCTGCGCCCACGCCGATTGCCTGTCCGTCCTCGGCATAGCACACGGAGTTAGACTGGGTATATTTAAGCGTGATAAGCGCAATTATAAGGTCTCTCTTTGCGCTGTCGGGTATATCTTTATTCTCTGTCACAATGTCGGCAAACACGGATTCGTCTATTTTATAGTTGTTTCTGCCCTGTTCAAAGGTGATGCCGAACACATCCTTATTCTCTATTGGCGCAGGCACATATGACGGGTCGATTTTTACTATATTATAGTTTCCTTTTTTCTTTTTCTTAAGAATCTCGAGTGCCTCGGGGTCATAGTCGGGCGCTATAATGCCGTCCGACACCTCGCGCGATATAAGCTTCGCCGCAGTGACGTCGCACTTGTCGGACAGGGCAATCCAGTCGCCGAAGGATGACATTCTATCTGTGCCCCTTGCCCTGGCGTATGCGGTGGCGATGGGCGATTCATCAAGATTTGCCACATC
>CAJLYL010000038.1 GCA_905210855.1 uncultured Clostridia bacterium | reverse complement strand
TTCGGCTCGTGACATATGTTGTGTATCTGCTCGGCACTTAGCCGCTATGGCGCTCGCCGACACACAACATATGCCCCTCGCCTTGCGGAAGAATCCGCGCCGTGCGGTAGGGGCAGGGCTCTGCTCTGCCCGTGTTATGTGAATTCCGCAATTCCCTAAAACGGGCGGAGCAGAATCCTGCCCTACTATACAAAAGGAGATTAACCAATGCTTATAACGCTTAGCAGATTAATTAAGAAAAAATATCTTGTGTTTATGGCAATCGTCCTTGCCGTATTTCTTCTGTTTGGGGAGATGTATCACTTTTTCATACTCTCCAACGTGAAGTCAATGAAGCTCACGCTCAATTATTCGGGCGCGGAGCAGGGGCTGAATCCGGACGGGAGCAGATTCAACATATCCGAGATGGCTACGGACGACATCATCAACGAGGCAAAAGCCGGACTGAAGATGGAAAAGGAATCGGCAACGGCTATCAAAAAGCGCCTGTTTATCACCACCAAATTTTCGCAGAACGCTATGGACGAGGTGGTTTCCGACATCAGGAGCGGCATGGAGGGCACATATGTGCCGACCACGTTTTACGTATACTATTCTCAAGCGAACAAGCTGCGCAAAAACGAGACCTGCGAGTTTTTGAATTCGCTCGCCGAGACCTACCGCAAAAACTTCTATGCAAAGCACGCCGAGAACAACAGCGCGCTGGAATACAAGCCGGAGGAGATAGATTTTTCGGACTACGATTACTCCGAGATATACACCGTGCTGTCCGACAAATCGGAGCAGATGCTCTCTCTCGTCAGCCAGCACCTCGAGGAAAACCGAGGCTTCCGCTCTAAGGACAATCTCAACTTCGGCACTCTGCGCGAGGAACTGAGCAATTTTAAGAACGTAAAACTCGAGAAGTTCAACGCCTATGTGGTGCAAAACGACATATCGAAGGATCGCCCCGCAAACGCGAGCAAGCTCAATTACCTCATCAGCAAAAATGTGCTTGAGCACGACAAGCTCAGCCAGGCGTCGGACATTGCCAAGGATGTGCTTGCCGATTATGACGCGCAGATTGCGGCAATCGCCTTTGTGCCGTCGGTGGATTCGTCGAACAGCTACTACATGAGCAGGACAAAGACGGGCATAGACGACCTTGCGAAGCGGTCATACAGCGACGGCATGGAAGCAGCCGCCGTGTCCAAAAAAATTGACAAATACAGCAATATATATGAAAAACTCCGCGGCGCGGCGGATTCCTCCGCGGAGCAGCTGAGCGCGGCGGACGGCTATCTTGCCGACATAATAACCAATATGCAGGAGATATCCGACCGCATAGTCGCGCTCGACAACGAATATCTCGACTACAAGACGGAGAGCTACATCTCCTACACTGTGCAGGAAAAAAGTCCTGTGTTTTCGCTGTCGGTGCTGTTCAAATTCCTGATTCTCGGATTTTTGCTTGCGCTCATGTTCATAGTGTATCTGGAGTTCTGGCACGACAGCGTCCACAGCCGCACAAGATATGTTACAAAGGCAATTTCGGTCATGACGAAAAGCGACGGGGAGGAGTGATGACATGAGACTTACGATATGGGATTTGTTTGTGTATCTGTACAGGCACAAAATCATGATTGCGCTCACGGTCATTGCCTCGTTTGTGCTTTCAAAATTCGCCGTGGCAAAGATGCAGAACTATTCTGCCGAGGTGGTGATTGCCTACAAGGACGGCTGCATATCGAGCGGCTATGCGCTCGACGGCAGCAAGTTTGATCCGAGCGAGATTGTTTCGCCCAAGGTCATCTCCAACGCCAACAAGGAGCTGCCGTTTAACATAACCGACGACGGCATCAAAGCCAACATAAAGATTATACCCATTGTGCCCGACAGCGAAAAGAGCATACAGGAGGCAAAGGAGAAGCTGGGTGAGGAATACGAATACCACGCGAACACTTTCAGAATAAGGTATCACGGAAACTCGTCGTACCACGAAACGCGCGACACGCTTGACAGGCTCATCACAAACTATTTTAAGTATTACAACGAAAAATATCTTTACCAGGCTACCGTCAGCGAGATTGACTACAACCTGAACCAAAGCGGCTATGACTACATTGAGCAGGCGGAGATTCTGCAAAACAACATAGACAGCGCCATGAGTGTGCTCCAAGGCTATGTGGGCGAGGACGACTACCGCTCGCCGTCTGCCGGCATCACTTTTAAGGATCTTATCAAAGAGTTTGAATATCTGTCCGAATTCAATCTGCCGAGGATTTTTTCGCGGATTATGGACGAGAGGCTGTCTGCGGACAAGGATTTGCTTATCAACAAGTACACCGAGAGGATGGAGGCCGCCCTGCTCAGCGCTAAGAACAACGGCGAAAAGGCGCAGCTTGCCAAGGACAGGATGAACGCCTATGTGCAGGCGAATGTGGATGTGCCCAACTCCTACAACTCAAACATAAATCAAGGCGAGGACAATGTGAAAATTATTGAGGACATAGACCACAACAACAACGCAGCCATCTCGGAGCAGACCACATACGACACGCTAATCAAAAACCACGTGACGGACAGTGTGGCGGCAAACGACAACAACATTGACGCAAAATACTGCGCGCACATAATAAACATATTTTCCACTCCGGCGGCAGGCGGCGACTATGCGCAGTCCGAGGCTTACGTAAAGGCGGAGATTCAAAACACTCTCGACAGCCTCGGGGATTTGTACGCAAAGGCTTTTATGCTGATAGATGACTACAACTCCTACATTCCGTCAAAGCACATAGAGTGTCTGACGGGCATAAGGCATTATGAGAATGTATACGGTTCTTTTTACGCCATGATTGCCGTGGTGCTCGGCTTTATGCTATCGTGCATTTTAGCGCTTGTCATAGAGATAATGAAGCGCTACGCCGCTTACAGCAAGAAAGAGGCTGACAAAGAGGCGGTGAAGGGCGCGCCGATTATCCCCGACATATCGGACGAGAACATTGACGAATAGAGAGGAAACACCATGATTGCGATTATTCTTTACGGTTCGTTTGAGCTTGCGCCCTTTGCGCAGCTATACATGAATATGCTCGCCGAATCCGGCGAAAAATATCATCTCATCGGCTGGAAACGCGAGGCGCAGCTCACCTACGCGGGTGACAACGTATTTGTGTACGGGGGCAGGGCGGCAAAGCGGTTTTCCTCTGCCGCAAGCAAGGTGATTCCGGCAGAGGGTTACCGGCGGTTTGTAAAAAAGCTTATCCGCAAATACCGCTACGACAAGCTGGTTATCCTCACCACGCAGACGGCGGTCATCCTTGCCGACGTGCTGCTGGGCAGCTATCGCGGCAGATATGTTTTCGACTACCGCGACAGGTCATACGAATACATTGCGCCTTACCGCGCGCTTGTCAACGCGATTATCAAAAACTCCGCTGCCGCGGCGGTGTCATCGCCGTGGTTTACCGAGGGGCTTACAGCCAAAGACTATCTGCTTGTGCACAACTTCCGAGGGGAGTGTCTTGGCAAGGGCAGGGATGTCTGCGCCAAAAAGGCGGACGGCGAAAAACTCGTCATCGGTTATGTGGGCACTCTGCGCGAATTCAGCTACCACAAGGCGCTCATCGACATTTTTGCCGATGACGGCAGGTACGAATTCTTCACCTACGGCTGCGGTGACGACACGGAGGCTCTGGCGGAATATGCAGGCAATTTCGGCAACATACACGTATGCGGAGCGTACAGCGAGGATGACAAATACGGCATCACGGACAAATTTGACATGATGATATACAACTATCCTTACAGCTATGTAAACGACTGTGCCGTGGCGAACAAATATTATGATTCGCTGATAATGAAAAAGCCGATGATTGTCAACCCCGAGACGGTTATCGGGCGCTACATTTGCGAAAACGGTTTGGGTGTGGGCATAAACATGGCGGACGCGGACTGCGGCGATGTGATTTTCGATTGGTACCGCGCCTTTGACGCGGATGAGTTTTCGCGCAGGTGCAACGGGCACATGGATCGGTATGCGGCGGATAACGCGCGTTTCGCCGAGAAGATGAGGGCATATTTAATACGGGATTAGGGTTCGGCTTGGTGGCGTGAAATCTCGTATCTCGGCTCGTGACATATGTTATGTATCTGCTCGACACGCGACCTGACGGCGCTATGGATCTCGCTGACACATAACATATGTCCCTCGCCTTTGCGCAGAATTTGTGCCGGTGCGAAAGGCTCCCCTGTGCAAGGGGAGCTGTCAGTCAGTGTAAAACTGCCTGACTGAGGGGGTGTAAGAAAGAACTTGTGCCGTCTGTGTATGTATTTTTTATTCTTGGACTCCTCGGACAGCTGTGCAGTGGCGCTGAACTCGCTCACTCAAAATAAAATATACACCCCCTCGCCTCTGATCTTCATACGCAACAAAAAAACAAAATGAAAGCGAAAAAACATGAAAAAAATCCTTGTTGTAAACAACAATCTGCACATCGGCGGTATACAAAAATCTCTTGTGAATCTGCTTAACGAGATATCGGGCAAATACGAAATCGATCTGCTGCTGTTCAACAACGCCGGCGAACTCAAAACCGCCGTGCCGCGCGGCGTGAATGTGATAAGCGGCGGCTTCCTGTGCGAGGTAATGGGCATGACCTATGCCGAGGCAAAAAGCCGCGGCGCAAAGCACCTTGCGGCGCGTGTATTCTGGACTGTTGTAACGCGCATTTTCGGCGCGGGTGCGGCTTTCGGCGCAATAACCGCCATGACGCGGCTCGGCGGCAGCTATGACGCGGCGATATCATTTATGCAGAGCAGCGAACCGCGGATATTCTACGGCGGCTGTGCCGAATATGTGCTTAACTCGGTGCAGGCTGATTTAAAAATCTGCTTTATCCACTGCGATTTTGCCAATTACGGCGGCAACACGGCACACAACAGGAAAACTCTCCTGCGCTTTGACCGCATAGCGGCGGTGTCGCGCTCGGTTGGAGAGCGGCTGATTTCGGCGGTGCCGAGGCTTGACGGCAGGGTGTACACTGTGCATAACTGCTTTGATTACGCCGTCATGGAGCGCATGGGCTGCGAATACGCGGCGGATTTCACCGAGGGCGCGGCAAACCTCTTTACGGCGGCGCGGCTGCACAGCGAAAAGGGAATATTGCGCATGATACCCATTCTGGGCAGAATGAAGAAGGACGGATTTACGTTTATATGGCGCATAGCCGGCGACGGTGCGGACAGGAGTGCGGCGGAGCGGCTCATCTCTGAGTGGGGATTGAGCGAAAATGTAATTCTGCTCGGCAGTCTTATCAACCCGTATCCGTATTTTCGCAGCAGCGACATGGTGATTGTGCCGTCATACAACGAGGCTGCGCCGATGGTTTTCGGCGAGGCGGAATTTTTCGGTGTGCCGGTGTTCACCACGGACACGGTCTCTGCGCGCGAGATGATAGCGGACAGGGGGTTGGGCGTTGTTTGCCGCAACAATGACGCGGACATAGAATCAAGTCTAAGGAAGGTGCTGACGGATTTTGAGCGCAAAAGGCTTCCCGAGAGGGCGCTTGACAACTCGGCTGCGGTGAGAGAATTTGAAATGCTGGTGGGGAATTGACAATTTGAGCGAAACGTTAGTTTGCTCGGGTCGATGTGGGCATCGCCCCCTGCACAACCAACAAAAAAATTTCGGAGGACAAACCATGTTATACAACGACATAAAAAACAAAACGGAAAAAATCGCCGTAATAGGTCTCGGCTACGTCGGCATACCCCTTGCGGTTGCACTGGCAAAAAAATTCTCCGTAATCGGTTTTGACATAAATTCCGATAAAATCAACACCTACAAAATCGGCATTGACCCCACGGGCGAGGTGGGCAATGAGGAGATAAAAAACACCCCTGTGCAGTTCACCGACTGCGAGGACGACCTCAAATGCGCCAAATTCTTTATAGTTGCCGTGCCCACCCCGGTCAACGGCGACCACACGCCGAACCTCAATCCCGTGGAGAGCGCAAGCCGCATTGCGGGGCGCGCACTCGGGCGCGGAGCAATCGTCGTGTTTGAATCCACGGTCTACCCGGGCGTGACGGAGGACATATGCGTGCCGATTCTCGAGGCGGAGTCGGGGCTTAGATGCGGCGTGGATTTCAGGGTGGGTTATTCGCCGGAGCGCATAAATCCCGGCGACAGGGTGCACACCATTGACAAGATCGTAAAAATAGTGTCTGCGTCCGACGGCGAGGCGCTTGAAGACATAAAGAAGATTTACGGCGCGGTGATATCCGCAGGCGTTTATCCCGTGTCGTCAATCAAGACAGCCGAGGCGGTTAAGCTTGCCGAGAACTCTCAGCGCGACATAAACATTGCCTTTATGAACGAGCTTGCAATGATTTTTGACCGTCTGGGCATAGACACCGCCGAGGTGGTTGACGGAATGAACACCAAATGGAATTCCCTCGGTTTCCGCCCCGGTCTGGTGGGCGGTCACTGCATAGGCGTTGACCCGTATTATTTCACCTACCGTGCCGAGCGGCTCGGCTATCACTCGCGCATCATATCGGCAGGCAGGCTCGTCAACGACGGCATGAGCAAATTCATTGCCGAGGCGGCAATCCGCGAGATGATTCTCTGCGGCATATCGCCCTGCGCGTCAAAGGTGGTCATACTCGGTGTCACGTTTAAGGAGAACTGCCCCGACACGCGCAACAGCCGCGCGGCGGACATTGCGGCTGCGCTTGGCGGCTGGGGCATAGTGCCGATTGTCTGCGACCCTGCTGCGGACGCGGCGGAGACGGAGCGCGAGTACGGCATACGGCTGACGGATATAAATGAGGTGAGCGGCGCGGACTGCATCATAGCCGCCGTGGCTCACGATGAATACAGATCGCTGACGGCGGACGGTGCAGCTGCCCTCTGCGGCGACGGCAGCAAGGTCATGATAGATGTCAAGAGCATTTTTGACCGCGGCGAGCTTGAGAAGCGCGGTTTCCGTGTATGGAGGTTATGAGGCGATGAACAGGATAATGCGCAAGGCAAGGGAATTTTTCATCTGCGGCAGATACGCCGCGGCGTATCTCTGCGCGCTCATGTGCGCGCCCTTGCTGCGGCTTTTGCCAAAATACCGTGCGCTATGGCTGATCTGCGAGCGCAAGACGGACGCGCGCGACAACGGATATCATTTTTTTGCATATCTGCGCAAAAATCACCCCGAGATAAACGCGGCGTACATAATAGCCGGCGCGTCGCCCGATTATGAAAAAGTAAGCAAAATCGGGCGAACCGTAAAACCGGGGTCGCTGTGCCATGTGCTATCCTTTGCCTGCGCACGGGTGTGCATAAGCACCCACGTCATGGGTTATGCGCCCGATACTTACAGATTCGCCGTGATGGACACCAAACTTCGTCTTGTGCGGACAAAGAAGGTATTCTTGCAGCACGGCGTCATAGAGACCGACCCGACGGAGCTGCATTATCCGCGGACGCGCCTTGATTTGTTTGTGTGCACGGCGCAGCCGGAGTATGAATTTGTCAAAGACAATTTCGGTCATCCGCGCGGCGTTGTGAGGAGAATCGGGCTATGCAGATACGACCGTCTGCTGACCCCTCATGCGGTGAAAAAGCAGATTCTTGTAATGCCTACGTGGCGCATATATCTGCGGAATCTCACGGACGGCGAGTTTATGCGCAGCGAATATTACAGGGCGTACAGCGAGCTGATAAACAGCGAAAGGATGTCGCGGCTTCTGGAGGAGAACGGCTATGAACTCGTGTTCTATCCGCACTATGAGCTGCAAAGATTTTTGCACCTGTTCCGCTCGGACAATCCGCGCATAAGGACAGCCGCTTTCGGGCAATACGATGTGCAGGAGCTGCTCATGGAGTCGGCGTTTCTCATCACGGACTATTCCAGCGTACTTTTTGACTTTGCGTATATGCAAAAGCCTGCGGCGTACTACTGCTTTGACGAGGCGGATTTTTTTGCCGCGCAGTACCGCCGCGGATATTTCGACTATCGGCGCGACGGTTTCGGCGCTGTGTTTGACGACGGGGAGCGGCTCATTGAATTTGCGGACAAATGTGTGCGCGGCGGCGCGCAAATGTTGACAGAATACAGCGAGAGGGCGCGGCGATTTTTCGCACTTGGCGGCCGCAGGGAAAAACCGAACTGCGAGAAAACCTATGAGGCAATAAAAGAACTTATTGAAGAACGGTGAGGTGGACAGGAGCATGAGACCTGCAATAACGGTGGGTGTGGCGGTATACAACATAGACTGCGCCATGCTTACGGAGTGTCTGGACAGCGTGATTGACGCAACGGACGACAGCTGCGAGGTGATAATAGTTGACGACTGCTCGACAAACGGCTGTGAAAAAATCTGCCGCGAGTATGCGCAGGAGCATCCGCGCATATCGCTCATAAGGAATCCGCACAACTGCGGCATAGGCAGGGTGCGCAACATCATGATAGATGCTGCGCGCGGCGAGCGGATTCTCTTTGTGGACGGCGACGACGTCATCGCCCCGGGGGCGGTGCAGTCCGCCGCGGTTTGCGGCGATGCGGACGTCATCATATATGATTTTGCGGTATTTGACGGCGAGTGCCGGCGTGACGGAGCTTCGTTTTCGCCGGAGTATGTTGAAATCAGTGCACAGCGCATTGAGGAGCTGGCGGTTGCCTGTCTTGCCGAAGCGCCCTGCGACATAGCCGGACGCACCGTATCCAAGGGCTGCACGGTAAAGAGCTTTCGCAGGGAGCTGCTGATTGAGAACAACATTCGTTTTATTGAGGATTTGAAGATAAGCGAGGATTCGCTCTTTTTTGCGGATGTGCTCTGCCAATGCAAAAAGGCGGTATACTTTCCCTTTACTTTGTATTATTACAGACACCGCAACGGTACGTCGGTCACCAACCGCTACAATGCGGACATGGCGGAGCTGAGGCGGCTGTATCTGAAGTATTTTGACGAGAAGTGGCAGGAGCATTTTGGCGGTCGTGCGGATTTAAGCGATTTACAGCTCAAATACAAAATTCCGTCCGTCATTTACAGGCAATTCAAGCTCGACACCTTTCACCGCTGCAACCCGAAGTCCTATTGGCAGAGAAAACGGGAGTTCAACGAGTTTTTGAGCGAAGAGCCGTATGCGGCGGCGATACGGAATTTTGACTGCAAGGCGTGTGCGTGGCACGAGAGGGCGCTGATTTTTGCGCTGGCGAAACGCAGGAGATTTTTTGCTCTTAATGCGCTGTTTCACCACCCGATTTTGCTCAAAATCTATGGGTGGGGGAAGAATAAGCTGAGCGGAAATTAACGCCTCACAGTCAGGCTCCCCTGTGCAAGGGCGCTGCTTGCCGGCACTCAAAATAAAATGCACGCCCCTCGCCCATGTGAAATATTCTGTCGGGGCTCGTAACATATGTTGTGTATCTGCTCGACACGCACTCTGACGGTGCTATGAATCTTGCCGATACACAACATATGTTACGAGCCTATGCCGAGGTTCATACCCTATCTGCCAAATCACAAAAAGGAGAAACAACAATGAAAATATCCGTATGCGTTGCAATATACAACATAGACGAAACCTATCTGCGCGCCTGTCTTGACACTGTGACTGCGGACAAATCGCCCGATATTGAAATAATCCTCGGCGACGACTGCTCGGACAACGGCGCAGAAAAAATCTGCCGCGAATATGCCGCGGCGGACAGCCGCATAAGATATCTCCGTCCGTCATCAAACGGCGGCGTGAGCCGCCTGCGCAACATGATGACAGCTGCCGCGCGCGGCGATTACATCGCCTTTATTGACGGCGACGACGCCGTGGCGGACGATTTTGTCAAAAATCTCATCAGGTCGGCAGATTTCGGCTGCGACATTGTGATGTACGAATGGCGGCATTTTGCAAAGGCCGTGCCGCCCACCGACCCGACAGCTGCGGACGTCATACCGGTTGACAGAGCCGCTTGCAGGATTTTTTCGCGCTCGTGCATAACCGGTGCGCCGCCGCAGATTGAGCGGTTCGGCATAAGCAACTGCACGCCGTCGTCGGTTTGCACCAAGCTTTATCGGCGCGCGTTTCTGCTCGAAAACGGCATAAGCTTCAATTCGGGACTGAAAAAATCTCAGGATGTCGCTTTCAACACCGAAGCGTTTTTTTACTGCCGCTCGCTCGGCTATCTGCCCAAGGCGATGTATTTTTACCGTGCGAACCCGACGTCAATCTGTCACAGGTACAGTGCGGATTTTGAGAGCATTGCCGCCGCGTGCATAAGGAGCGACCTTGACAGCATGAAAAAATTCTTTCCGAATGACGCGGACTGCGCTGCGCAGTGGGGCAAATACAAGGTGATTTTTTACATCATAAGCAATTTTGAGCTGAACATATTTCACCGCGGCAATCCCAAAAGCACGGCGGAGCGCAGGGCGGATTTTCTGCGGTTTATCGCTTCGCCGCTGTATGTGGAATTTTTTGAAAAATTTGATTTTTCGGCATATCATTGGCACGAAAGGCGGCTGATTCTGCGTCTGGCAAAGATGAGGAGTTTTGCGCTGCTGAATCTTCTGTACAGGCATCCGCTTTTGCTGAAAATCTACGGTTGGGGGAAAAATAAGCTGACAAGCTTGTGCATCGGCTCGGCGGTGTATATTTTATTTTGGCACGCATAAGACTTGCGCCGCACTCAAAATAAAATATACACCCCCTCGCCTTGCGCAGAATCCGCGCTTTGCACAAAAATCATTACAAAAGGAGGCATACAAATGCAGACAAAACGCAGCCAAGCCACAATAAAAAACTCAATATGGGGCATAGCCCAACAGGTCATCATCTGCATAATGAGCCTGTTCTCGCGCCGCGTGATGATAGACACCATAGGCGTGCAGGGCGTTGGGCTCAATGCCTTTCTCACAAGCGTAATCAGTATGCTCTCGCTTGCGGAGCTCGGCGTCGGCACGGCAATCGTTTATCATCTGTACGCCCCCGTGGCGCGCGGCGACAAGGCAAAAATCGCTCAGCTTATGCAAGCCTACAAGCGCGTATACCGCGTTATTGCCGCGGCGATTGCGCTCATAGGTCTGTCGCTGCTGCCCTTTATGGACAGGATAGTAACCGATGTCAGCTATTCGCGCGGATATGTGTCGCTGATTTTTGTGCTGTTTCTCATTCAGACAACCTCGTCTTATCTCTTCACCTACAAGCGCTCCGCCATATCTGCCGACCAAAAGCAATACATCATCACGATTTACGACCTCGGCTACCGCGTTGTGACGATAGTCCTGGGCATAGGCGTGCTGCTTATCACGCGCGAGCTGGCGTATTATCTCGTGCTGCTCATAGTCTGCACGGTCGGCGAGAACATTCTCATATCAAAAAAAGCCGATTCGCTCTATCCCTATATCAATGAAAAATCATCTCCGCTGCCGCGCGAGGAAAAACGGCAGATTGCGGACGACGTCAAGCATATTTTCGTGGGCAAGGTGTCGGCAATAATCACCAATTCTACCGACAGTGTGCTGATAAACGCCTTTGTGGGCACCGTGCAAAACGGGCTATACTCCAACTACAACATCATAATCGGCACAATTAACACCGTGCTGCGCCAATTCTCGGACGCAATGCGCGGCAGCGTGGGCAACCTTGTGGCGACGGAATCGGCGGAGCACATAGACGAGGTTTTGCGGCGGCTGGTGTTTCTCATGTATTTTGCGGCGAGCTTTTGCGCCTGCTGTCTCGGAGGGCTTATAGATCCGTTTATTACCCTTGCTTTCGGCGACGGTCTTCTGCTCGGGCGGCTCACGGTTTGGGTGTGCATTGCAAACCTGTATGTGTCCGCGGTGAGCATACCCGTTTACAGCATGGTGGCGGCGGCAGGGCTGTTTCGCAGCGACAAATATGTCTCCATTGCCGGCAGTGCGGTAAATCTTGTGCTATCCGTCATCCTCGGCAGGCGGATGGGTATGTCCGGCATACTCATCGGCACTTTTGCAACATACGCCGTGCAGACGGTTCTCAAGGTTATTTTGCTGTACCGCCACTTAAAGCTGAGCTGTGTGCCGCTGTTTGCAAAAATCGTCCTCTACCTGTTCACCGCCGCGGCGGCGTGTACGCTGACCGATGTGTGCGCGGCGCGGATAAGCGCGGGAAACCCCTTTGCGGGTTTTGCGCTTAAGGCGACGGTGAGTGCGGCGATTCCGCTTGCGTTTAATTCGCTTGTGTACTGCCGCACCCGTGAATTCGGTTACGGAGTAGGGTTTGTGAAAAATGCATTAAAAGGAAATTTGTGATTGATTTGCGCCGGAATTTGTGGTAAAATGGCATGGAAAGGTCATGCGTCGGGTTGGCGCCTCGCTGTGAGGCGCCCCTGTGCAATGGAGGAATTATCGACCACTGCGAGAAAATAGCAATGGCCTAAAAACTATTTACGAATAGGAATTATTAACCATGAAAAAGGAATTCATCAACGCCTTCCTGATATTTTTTGCGCGGCGGCGTATAATAGAATCATACGAGGAGATGATTTTATTATGTGTACGGCGGCAACATATATGACGGATGAATTTTATTTCGGCAGAAATCTTGATTACGAATTTACCTACGGCGAGAGCGTGACCGTGGTTCCGCGCTGCTTTAAATTCGGCGGCGCCGTGGCGGAGCGCGGCTTTGCCATGGTGGGCACGGCGCATATCAGCGGCGGCTATCCGCTTTTTTATGACGCGGCAAACGAGCGCGGAGTGTGCATGGCAGGGCTTAATTTTGTCGGCAATGCCGCATATTCTCCCGAGAGGGATGGCGCAGAAAATGTGGCTCAGTATGAACTGATTCCGTTTATTCTGCGCCGCTGCGCCACTGCTGCCGAGGCGAGGGAGACGATAGGCAGGATAAACGTAACCGATACCCCTTTTTCGCCCGAGCTGCCTGCCGCTCAGCTGCACTGGCTGATAGCGGACAGGGCTGACTGCTTTGTGCTTGAGTGCACTGCGGACGGTGCGCATATCTATGACAACCCGACCGGCGTACTCACCAACAATCCGCCGTTCCCCATGCAGATGTTTGCGCTTAACGACTATATGGCGCTGTCGCCAAGGCAGCCGCAGAATGATTTTTGTCCCGAATTGCCGCTCGGCACATACAGCCGCGGCATGGGCGCTCTCGGTCTGCCGGGGGATTTGTCGTCGCGCTCGCGCTTTGTGCGCACGGCGTTTGTCAGGGCAAATTCCGTATCGGACGGCGGCGAGGGTGCGTCGGTCGCGCAGTTTTTCCACATTCTCGGAGCGGCGGAGCAGCAGCGCGGCTGCTGCGAGGTTGAGCAGGGCAAGTATGAAATCACGGTGTTTTCCAATTGCATAAATGCCGACAGGGGAATCTACTATTACACCACCTATGAAAACAGCCGCGTGAATGCGGTCGATATGCACAGAGAAAATCTTGACGGCGACGCGCTTGCCGCTTATCCCATGCGATCCGAGGCAGATATTTTCATGCAGAATTAACCGCGCCAAAACGATATTGTCACCCGAAACAAAGATAATGTCAGTTGAATCTCCGTTTAATACGTGATAACATAAGAAATGATAATGCGTTTCGATTATTAAGGAGACAAAAACATGACATTTGAAAAATCTCTTTTGTCGGTTACGGCTGACATAAAGCGGGCGATGACAATCATCGCCGACAATATGATTAAAACCCGTCCGCGCGGCGCGGTGGAATACCGTCCTTTCCGCAGGGATCCCGTGTGGCGCGATGCCCCGGCCGGAATTGACATGGGCGCGGACGGCGGCATGACCGTCAACTTCCCCGATAAACTGATAGAGTATCGTAAGTGAGCACTTGTAATTACATCATAGGATGGTTTGAATAATCGTCATTCATCAATTTATCAGCCAGTGAACTGTCCTCCTGTATCAAATAAATTAATTTTTTTGCTGTGGGTGTCGGCGTTGTTCTTCCGCATTCCCATGATTCAACAGTTCGGCGAGAGACTCCGAGCATCTGCGCAAACGTTTTTTGCGTCATGTTCAGCGATGTTCTCACATCGGATACATTCACGGCAGGCAGCGAGCGTTTTCTGGCAAAAGTCTCTGCACGTGCATTTCCTTTTTTGTACGCCAGTGCTTCATTTAAGCCATCTGCAATGCCTTTGAAAAAATCCGTTTCTTTAAAGTTTTCTTCAATTTGTTCCGGTGTCAGAGATGATCTGAATTTTGCTTCCGACATATTATCACTCCCTCTTTATGGCATCAACCAACGTCTTTATTGTTTGTTTTTGTCCTTCCGATAAATTTTCGCGGACGCTTTTTGGATAGGCGAACAGCAGGTATAAATTCTCTTTTTCAAAAACATCAAGGTATATAACTCTGCCGCCTCCGCTTTTTCCGCGTCCGTCAAGCCGTATTCGCATTTTTCTTGCTCCGCCTGTTCCCTGTATCACCTCTCCGATTCTCGGATTTTCAAGCAGGATTTTTTCAAGCTCTTTCAGGCTGTCGTTATTCAAGCCCATTGCCTTCCAACTATCTAAAAATGGTTTGGTGAATATAAATTCTCTTGTCATTATCTCACTTCTTCATCAAAATATTACGATAATATCGTAGTCTTATTTATATTATATACGATAATATCGTAAGTGTCAATAGATTTATCTTTTGAGTTTCCCCATTTTTTCAGAAGCAACCGAAACCTATATCAGGAAACAAGGATAACTGCATAGATTGTTGCTTTTTGAAACGGTAAAATTCTTCTATTCTCCAACGCATAAGGTAAAC
>CAJLYL010000037.1 GCA_905210855.1 uncultured Clostridia bacterium | reverse complement strand
CTCTCGGGCGGCGAGAGCCAGCGCATAAGGCTTGCAACGCAGATCGGCGCTGCGCTCACGGGTGTGCTGTATATCCTCGATGAGCCGAGCATCGGCCTGCACCAGCGCGATAACGAGAAGCTTTTGAAAACGCTTGAGGATCTGCGCGATCTCGGCAATACGCTCATAGTCGTCGAGCACGATGAGGACACCATGCGCGCCGCCGATTACATCGTTGATATAGGCCCCGGAGCGGGCGTTCACGGCGGTAATGTCGTCGCGGCAGGAACGGTCGAGGATATCTGTGCCTGCCCGGACTCGCTCACCGGCCAGTACCTGAGCGGAAAGAGGAAAATCCCCGTTCCGGCCGAGCGCCGCAAGACCGATAAGGGCTTTATACAAATAAGCGGTGCGGCCGAGCACAACCTTAAAAACGTTGATATAGATATCCCCAAGGGCGTTATAACCTGCGTCACCGGTGTTTCCGGCAGCGGCAAATCGAGCCTCATTAACGAGATACTCAACAAGCGCCTGTGCCGCGAGCTTAACGGTGCAAAATGCAAGTTCGGCAAGCACAAATCCATGACGGGCATAGACAACCTGGACAAGGTGATAGACATAGACCAGTCGCCGATAGGCAGAACGCCGAGGTCGAACCCGGCGACATATACGGGGCTTTTCGGCGACATAAGGGCGCTGTTTGCGAGCACAAACGAGGCAAAGGTGCGCGGCTACGGCCCGGGCAGATTCAGCTTTAATGTGTCCGGCGGACGGTGCGAGTCTTGCGGCGGCGACGGCATATTGCAGATAGAGATGCATTTTTTGCCTGATGTATATGTGCCGTGCGAGGTGTGCAAGGGCAAGCGATACAACCGCGAGACTCTCGAAGTGAAATATAAGGATAAAAATATTGCCGACGTGCTCGACATGACCATAGAGGAAGGGTTGGAGTTTTTCGAGAATATTCCGAAAATCCGCCGCAGATTGCAAACCTTGTGTGATGTGGGACTGGGTTATGTTAAGATAGGTCAGTCGTCCACGACGCTTTCGGGCGGCGAGGCGCAGCGTGTAAAACTTGCCACGGAACTCAGCCGCCGCAGCACGGGCAGGACTATGTATATCCTGGACGAACCGACGACCGGACTTCACAGTGCCGATGTACACAAGCTGACCGATGTGCTGAACACCCTGGCAGACGGCGGCAACAGCGTTGTGGTGATAGAGCACAACCTGGATGTGATAAAAGTTGCCGACCACATAATCGACCTCGGGCCCGAGGGCGGCGACAGGGGCGGAGAGATAGTCTTCGAGGGCACTCCCGAGAAATGTATGGAGTGCGAAGCGTCATATACAGGCAAATATCTAAAGGCATATGTCAACAAGGACAGGAGCGGCGAGACTGCCGACTGACCGATAAAAAGGGGGAGAACTCATTGTATGCAATAATATCCGACATTATCAAATATGCTTTTGTCGTTGTTGTGTATATCTTCATATACAGCGTTGTAAAGCTGGTGTATCTGGATATATCCGACGCCAAACGAATGAGCAAGGCAGAGGACGACGGCTACGGATATCTGAAGCTGATAAACCTGCGCAAGGAGCTCAAATACCGAGTGTTTGAGAGTTACTCCGTGCGCGAGGAGGCAACCATAGGCAGGAGCAAAAAGTGCGATATCTACATCAACAATCCGTATCTCTCGAAGGAACACGCCCGAATCACATTCAGTGAGGGCAAGTTCTACATAGAGGATTTGGGCAGCACCAACGGAACTTATCTCAACGGAAACAAGCTCGGCACTCATGCGGTGCACCTGAAGGACAGCGACAAAATAACCTTCGGCGATTTGAGCTTTCTTTTTGTTGACGACACGGCTGTGTAAAGGGGGATGTCATTCATGACAAAAACAAGAGTGCGCCCCATAGCCATGGTGGTGCTCATAGATATTTTGGGTTTTCTGCTGCTTTATCTTTTCAACCGCGCCGACAGCCGCAGTGTGCTCTATGTAGGCGCGGCGATGTGCGCGGTGAACATCATTGTTTACGCGGTAATATATTTTGCCGACATGGGCGACGGCTATCTGTTCCTCATGGTGTCCATGCTTGTCAGCATAGGCATGATAATGATGTTTCGGCTGGATTTTTCAAAGGGATTTCACCAGATGCAGTGGTTCCTTGTGGGCATAGGCATCATGTTCTGCGCCTACATAGTGTATCGCGCATTCAAGCGGTGGGATTCGCTTGCGTATTTCTACATGGCACTCACGGCGGCTATGTTTTTGGTGACGCTGGTTTTCGGCGAGACGATTCACGGCTCGCGCAACTGGATAAACATCGGCGGCAAGAGCTTTCAGCCGTCGGAGATAATAAAGATTTTTTATGCATTCACTCTGGCGTGCTTTTTCTCAAAAAGCACCGGCGGAGAAAACGGTGAAAACGGGAAAAATCAGACGGAAAAACGCATTTTCGGCGTGCGCGTGAGTGAATGGCAGCTGATGATATATGTGTATATGTGCCTCGGATTTTTTGTGATACAGCGCGAGTGGGGCACTGCGGTGCTCTTTGTGCTGATGTATTTCACCATGATGCTGCTGTATGATTCCACACTCAGGCTCAGGCTGCTCAATGTTGTGCTTGCGGTCATCGGCGGAGTGGGGGGATATTTCCTCACGGACCATATACGAGTGCGCGTGGCGACATGGCTCGACCCGTGGGCAGACGCCACAAACAAGGGCTTTCAGATAACGCAGTCGCTCATTGCCATTGCCTCCGGCGGATTTTTCGGCGCCGGTCTCGGCAACGGCGACCCGTACCTTATCCCCGAGGTGCATTCGGATTTCATATTCTCGGCAATATGCGAGGAGATGGGGATGTTCATGGGCATTGCGATAATTATGCTGTACTTCATATTTTCGTACAGGGGATTTAAGATTGCGCTTAAGGCAAAGAATGAATTCAACAGGGCGCTGAGTCTTGCGCTTGTGATAAGCTTTGCTTATCAGACGTTTATAATAGTCGGCGGCGTTATTAAAATGATTCCGCTGACGGGCATTACATTGCCCTTTGTCAGCTATGGTGGCAGCTCCATGGTGTCGTGCTTTATTATGCTCGGCCTCCTCACCGCCATTTCGCATTATGATGCGTAAATAAAATGATATGAATACGGCGCAGCCGAAATACAAACCACCCCAAGGAGGGATAAAAATGACAAAAAACGAAAGGCAGCAGAAAATTCTTGAATTGATAAGCGAGCATAACATATCAACGCAGACGGAGCTGACAAATCGCCTCGTCGAGGCGGGCTATGATGTAACCCAGGCGACGGCAAGCCGCGACCTGCAGGAACTGCGCATAATGAAGGTGACTCTTGCCGACGGCACATACAAATACGCCGCGGCAAACGACAGCGACATAAAGATTAACGACGAGCTGCGCAGCGTGTTTGAACAATGCCTGGAGAGCGTGGACTACGCCATGAACATTGTCGTACTCAAGACCATATCCGGCGCGGCACAGGCTGTCGGGTATGCGCTGGACTCCTTCACCTGGGAGGAGATTGTCGGCTCAATCGCCGGCGACGACACCATAATGATTGTGGTAAGGAGCGAAAAATGCGCAAAACAGCTCTGCGCAAAGCTCACAAAATATATGCGATAGCGAAACGGCGGTGAAAACATTGCTAAGACAATTAACCATAAAAAACATTGCGGTGATAGACTCCGCAGATATAGAATTCGGCGGCGGATTCAATGTGCTCACGGGTGAGACGGGCGCCGGAAAATCCATAATCATAGATTCGCTCAATATGCTCAAGGGCGAGCGCGCGTCAAAATCAATCATACGCAGCGGCGAGACCAAAGCGCAGGTGAGCGCACTTGTCGGCGTGAACGACGACACCGCCGCACTCATAAATGACGAAACGGGCATCGAGATTGAGGACGGCGAACTGATGATATCGCGCTCGCTCACGGCGGACGGCAAAAACGCCATCCGCGTGAACGGCACTCCCGTCACACTGGCGGTGCTGAAAAAAGTCGGTGACCTCATCATCAATATTCACGGTCAGCACGACAATACATCGCTGCTCTCAAAAAAACTGCACATAAACTACCTCGACAGATTCGGCGGCAAGGCGCTTGCCGCGAAAAAGGAGGCATACAGGCAGCTCCATACGGAGTACAAGGCGGTTGAGCGCGCGCTGAATGGAATAAGAACCGACGGTCAGGACAAGCTGCGCCGCGCCGATATGCTCAGGTTTCAGATAGACGAGATAAACTCCGCCGACCTAACCCCGGGCGAGGAGGAACAGCTCGAGGAGCGCCGCAATGTGCTTGAGAATGCACAGGACATTGCCGATTCGGCAAACGGTGCATATGCCGCGATAAACGACGGCGGTGAATTCGGTCAGTCGGCGTATGACGCACTGTGGGATGGTATAAATGAGCTGGAAAACGCGGCAGACATCGACTCGAGCCTTGCAGGGATTCACTCGGCGCTTGCCGATGCCGGCTATGCCATAGAGGAGGCGCTGACGGAGCTGAAACGCTACATAGACAACATCAGCTTCGACCGCGGCGAGCTTGAGGAGATTGAGGAGCGGCTCGACACGATATACAACCTTAAACGAAAATACGGCTCGGGTATAGACGGGATTCTTGCCTATCTGGACAGGATAACGGAGGAGCTCGACGCGATAGACAATTCGGACGAGAGGGAAAAGGAGCTTGCCGCAAAGCTTGAAAAACTGGGCGCGGCGCGCGAAAAGGCGGCGGCGGAGCTGACCGCACTTCGGCGTGAAAACGGCGAGGGGCTGTCCTCACTCATCATGCGCGAGCTGGGCGACTTGGACATGGCGAAGGTGAAATTTGCCGTAAGCATAGAGCCGTGCGCATACCGTGACGACGGCGCGGACGACGTGGAGTTTCTCATCTGCACAAATGTAGGCGAGGATTTCAAGCCGCTTGCAAAGATAGCGTCCGGCGGCGAACTGTCAAGAGTGATGCTTGCCATAAAGAGCGTGCTCTCCGACTGCGAGAGCGCGGACACCCTGATATTTGACGAGGTGGACACGGGGGTGAGCGGTCATGCTGCGCACAAACTCGGCGTAAAGCTGTGCGACATGAGCCGCAAGGCACAGGTGCTGTGCATAACTCATCTGCCGCAGATTGCCGCCATGGCGGACAACCATTATCTCATAAAAAAAGGCGAGGCGGACGGCAGGGTGCGCACCACGGTGACACTGCTCGACAGGGATATGCGCATAGATGAGCTGTCGCGCACACTCGGCGGCGACGCCATAACGGACATAACACGCAAAAATGCGGATGAACTTCTGCGCCGTGCGGAAGAATACAAGGAGGGAGTGTGAACGAATGAACGAAAGAAGAGACAAAAACAACTATTACCTCGACATAGCGGAAACGGTGCTGGAGCGCGGAACCTGCCTGCGGCGCAACTATGGCGCGATAATCGTGAAGAACGATGAAATCGTGTCCACGGGTTACAGCGGAGCACCGCGCGGCAGAAAAAACTGCCTTGACCTCGGCGTGTGCAACCGCGAGAGGATGAACATTCCGCGAGGCGAGAGATACGAGCTCTGCCGCAGCGTCCACTCCGAGATGAACGCCATCATATCCGCCGCCAGGGAGGAAATGATAGGCGCCACGCTATATCTGGTGGGCAGGTATTACAAGACGGGCGAGACGGTGCATGACGCGTCATGCTGCGCCATGTGCAAGCGGCTTGTGATAAACGCGGGCATCTCTCACGTAGTGATAAGAAACGACAGAGACAACTACACCGTGGTGGATGTGAACGACTGGATAGATAACGACGATTCGCTTGAAGGAATCTTAGGCTACTGAAAATCGGAGTGTGCATAATGACAGACGCAAACTATAAATTCTTAAAACTGCTGTCGGGCGAATATCCCGACATAGCCTCCGCGGCTGCGGAGATAATCGGGCTTGAAGCGATACTCAATCTGCCCAAGGGCACGGAGCATTTCATGAGTGATATCCACGGTGAATACGAGGCATTCCGCCACATATTGCACAGCGGCTCGGGAGTGGTGCGCAAAAAGATTGACGAAAAGCTCGGCAACACCATATCTCTTGCGGAGCGCAACCGCCTCGCCACGCTGATATACTATCCCGAGGAGAAGCTGACTCTTATAAAGCAGGAGTGCGATAATCTGATAGATTGGTATCGCATAACCGTCTACCGCCTTGTGGAGGTTTGCCGCTACATCGCGTCAAAATATACGCGCAGTCGTGTGCGAAAATCCACACCGGAGGATTTTGCATACATCATAGACGAGCTGCTCAACAACCCAAAGGACGGCGACAACAAAGCGGACTATTACAGCGAGATTGTCAATTCCATTATAGAAACCGATGTGGCGGACGAGGTGATAATCGCACTGTGCCACTTGATATCAAGGCTTTGCATAGACCGGCTGCACATCGTCGGCGACATTTTTGACCGCGGCCCCGGGGCGGAATATGTCATGGACACCCTATGCGCGTACCACTCCGTAGACATTCAGTGGGGAAATCACGACATATTGTGGATGGGCGCGGCGGCAGGCAGCGAGGCTTGCATTGCAAATGTGGTGAGGCTCTGCCTGCGCTACAACAACACCGATACCCTGGAGGGCGGCTACGGAATCAGTCTGCGCTCCATATCCACCTTTGCCCTGGAGCAATACAAGGACGATCCGTGTACGGTGTTTATGCCGACGGATTTTGAGGGCAGAGGAGATGCGGCAGCCATTGCCAAGCTGAACAAGGCGATAACGGTTATTCAGCTAAAGCTTGAGGGGCAGTTGATTGCAAATCACCCCGAGTATGCCATGAAATCGCACGCGCTGTTTGAGACAATCGACTTTGAGCGCGGCACGATAGATGTTGACGGAAAGACATATGAATTGACGGACAGCAATTTTCCGACGGTGAACCCCGATAATCCCAACGAGCTCACCGACGGCGAAACGGCGGTTGTAAACCGACTGAAGGAGCTTTTCATCCACAGCGAGCGGCTGCAAAAGCACATAGAGTTTTTATACAAAAACGGCTCTATGTACACCTGCTGCAACGGCAACATAATCTACCACGGCTGTATACCGATGAATGAAAACGGAGAATTTGCCGGGTATCCGACGGCGGACGGAGGCGTGTCCGGCAGAGAGCTGCTTGACTATTGCGACCGCACGGCGCGCAAGGCGTATTTCGGCAAGGACGACGCAGCGGCGAGGAATTTCATGTGGTATCTGTGGTGCGGCCCGCTCTCTCCGCTCTACGGCAGAAACAAGATGACTACCTTTGAACGCTGCTTCATTGACGACAAGGCACTCCATGCCGAGCAGAAAAACAGCTACTATAATCTGTATCAAAACAAGGATATCTGCGAGAAGATTATCCGCGAGTTCGGGCTCTCGGTTGAGTTTGCCCACATAATAAACGGTCATGTGCCGGTGCGCATAAAGCTCGGCGAAAGCCCAATAAAGGGCGGCGGCAAGCTGCTCGTCATCGACGGCGGACTGTCAAAGCCGTATCACAAGCAGACGGGCATTGCAGGCTACACGCTGATATACAATTCCTACGGGCTGCATCTTGTGACTCACGAGCCGTTTGAATCGACAAAGGCGGCGATAGAAAAAGAGGCGGACATTCACTCAATATCCGATTTCATAGAGAAAGCGCCGCAGAGAATGTATATTGCAGACACAGATAAGGGCAGAGAGCTAATGTGGCGGATAGATGATTTGCGCGCGCTCATAGCGGCGTACCGCGACGGCGAGATTAGGCAAATGAGCCCCAAACCCGTTTGGTGATAAGTCTGCCACGTGAGATTGACTTTGTTTGATTTTAGGTATATAATAAATGCGAAAGGATGATATGTATGACAAAAATTGATATTTTTTCGGGTTTCCTCGGAGCAGGAAAAACCACTTTGATTAAAAAGCTTATAAAAGAGGCATATGCCGGCGAAAAACTCGTCCTCATAGAGAACGAGTTCGGCGAGATAGGCATAGACGGCGGATTTCTGCAGGACGCCGGTATTCAGATAACGGAGATGAACTCCGGCTGCATCTGCTGCTCTCTCGTCGGAGATTTCGGAGAGGCTCTCAAAAAGGTTATTGCAGAGTATGCGCCCGACCGCATACTCATTGAACCGTCGGGTGTGGGCAAGCTGTCCGACGTTATCCGCGCTGTGCAGAATGCAGGCACCCAGGGCGCTGTACTCAACGGCTTCACCACCGTTGTTGATGCCAACAAGTGCAAGATGTATATGAAGAATTTCGGTGAATTCTTCAATGACCAGATAGAAAACGCAAGCTCCATTATCCTGAGCCACACCGACACGGCGAGCGAGACCAAGACGGAGCAGGGCGTGAAGCTTCTGCGCGAGCACAACCCGAGTGCGGTTATAGTGACGACCCCGTGGGCACAGCTTGACGGCGCGCAAATTCTTGAGGCTATGGAGAACAAAGACACCCTCAGCGCAGAGCTTGAAAGACTTGAGCACGAGAGTGAGCACGAGCATCATCACGCACATGAGCACGAGCATCATCACGAGCACGGCGATGACTGCACTTGCGGCTGCCACGACCACGACCACGAACACGAACATGAACACGAGCACCATCACGAACATGAGCACGAACATCATCACGAGCACGGTGAGGAGTGTACTTGCGGCTGTCATGATCACGACCACGAGCATCACCATCATCACCACGCAGACGAGGTGTTCTCAAGCTGGGGCACAGAGACGACGGCGAAGTATACCAAAGAGCAGATTGAGAATATCCTCACCGCTCTTATGGACGAGGGCAAATTCGGCATAGTGCTCAGGGCAAAGGGCATTGTTGCGTCGCCGAGCGGCGAGTGGATTCACTTTGACTATGTCCCGGGAGAGCCCGATGTGCGCTTTGGCACGGCGGCTGTTACCGGCAGACTGTGCGTAATCGGCTCAAAGATAGATGAGGCGAAGCTCAAAGAGCTTTTCAATATAGACTGAAACGAGGGATGACATATGACAGAAGTGCCGATTTATCTGTTCACCGGTTTTCTTGAGTCAGGTAAGACCAAAGCAATTCAGGAGACTCTTGAGGACGACAGATTCAGCGACGGGGAGAAAACTCTCCTGCTTGTGTGCGAGGAGGGCGAGGAGGAATACGACCTTGCTAAGATTCCGGGCGGCTGCACCTACATTGAGGTGATAGACAGCGAGGATGAGCTCACAAAGCAGGCGCTTACCAAACTGCAAAAGAAATACTCGCCCGACAGAGTTGTGATTGAATACAACGGTATGTGGATGCTGGATACGCTCTATAACAATCTGCCCAAGGGATGGCTGATATATCAGGAGATTCTCCTTGCGGATTGCGGCAGCTTCGAGAGCTACAATGCCAATATGCGCAGTCTTGTTGCCGATAAGCTGCGCACTTGTGAGCTGGTTGTGTTCAACCGACCCAAGCTTAATACCGACCGCATGAAACTGCACAAAATTGTTCGCGGCATCAGCCGTCAGTGCAATATCGGCTACGAGATGCCGGACGGCAGCATGGAGTATGACGAGATAGAGGATCCGCTGCCGTTTGACATAAATGCATCGGTAATAGAGATTGCCGACCGCGACTATGCGATATGGTTCCGCGATTTTGCCGAGGAGACTAAAAAATACGTGGGCAAGACAATCCGCGTAAAAGCGGTCGCGGCGGTCAACCGTAAGCTGCCGAGCGGCACAATCATTGCCGGCAGGCACATCATGACCTGCTGCGTGGAGGATATCGCTTTTAAGGGGCTTATCTGTATTCTGCCCGACGGTGTACAGGTTGAGAATAAGCAGTGGATAGACCTGACCGCAAGGATTGCCTTTGAGTATAACGCACTCTACAAGCAGGAGGGCCCTGTGCTTCATGCGACGGATGTGCGTCCGGCAGACGCGCCCGAACAGGAAGTTGCAACATTTTATTGATGATTAAATTTGAATCGGCGATTCATTTTTTATATCACAGTGCAGTGCCTTTCTTTGGGATGAACAGGCCGCTCATGTCAACTTTTTCGAGTTCCAGCAGCTTGACTTTTCTTTCTATTCCTCCGCCGTAACCGGTCAGACTTCCGCCTGTGCCTACAACGCGGTGGCACGGGATCATCAGCGAAATCGGGTTGTGCCCGACTGCGCCTCCGACAGCTTGGGCGGACATTTTTTCGATTCCTTTCCGGCGTGCAATCTCTGTCGCAATCTCACCGTAGGTCATGGTTTTCCCGTAGGGGATAGTCAGCATGATGTCGCAGACCGCCTTGCGAAACGGAGTGGAATCATAGCGGAGCGGCGGCAAAAAATCCGGCTCTTTTCCTGAAAAATATGTATCAAGCCAATGCTCTGCCTTGCGGAAAATCGGCAGTTCCTTTCTCTCTGTCTGTCTCGGCAGTATATTGCCGAAATGCCTTTGTCCGTTGAACCACAGACCGATGATGTATTCGTCGTCGGATGCAAGCGTTATCTCGCCGAGCGGCGAGGGGTATTCGTGCTTGTAAATCATTTTTGTTTTCTGCCTTTCTTTTTTATGTTATGGTGTATTGTTGTCTTTGCAAAGGATTCAATTAAAAATATTTACTGCTTGCCGCAATCTTCAGTTCTTTTTGCGGAAATTAAGAAAAATGCAACAAGTGATGATTAGTGTTCGATGTTGATTTGCCCGGGCGACCACGCAGAGTCGCCCCTACGGTAAATAGGGCTTGTGCGGTAGGGGTCGATGACCTCGTCGACCCGCGAATTTTGCACAAATGATCAATTATCTGTAGGGAACGGCCCGTGACCGTTCCACATTTATTTGCTTTTCATAACTGTCTGCACAACTCATATTACCACATCTGTCGGCAAATGTCGAGTACCGAGCGGAGAAAAAATGAAAAAACACATCAAAAAAGAGGCTGCCGCACGGCAACCTCTTTTGAAAAATTCAAATATTTAGTTCTCTTTCGGCAGTGCGTCTTTTCTGGAAAGATTCATTCTGCCTTGTCTGTCAATCTCTACGAGTTTAACCATGATCTCGTCACCCTCGTGGACAACATCCGTCACTTTCTCCACTCTCTTGTTGTCGAGTTTGGAGATGTGCACAAGACCCTCTCTGCCGGGCATGAACTCAACAAATGCGCCGAAATCCATAATCCTCTTGACAGTTCCGAGATATATTTTGCCGATCTCCGGCTCTGCAACTATGCCTTCGATAGTCGCCTTTGCCTTTGCGGCAGCCTCTTCGTCATTTGTGAGGATGAACACTGAGCCGTCGTCATCTATGTCAATCTTAACTCCCGTGTCTGCGATTATCTTCTGGATAACCTTGCCGCCGGTGCCGATTACATCTTTAATTTTGTCTACGGCTATCTTCATTGTGATAATCTTGGGTGCAAATTGGGACAGGTGCTCCCTCGGAGCAGGTATAGTCTTGAGCATTACCTCATCAAGGATGTAGTATCTCGCGTCTCTCGTCTTTGTGAGGGCGCTCTTGATGATGTCATATGTCAGTCCGTCTACCTTTATATCCATCTGAATTGCTGTGATACCCTTGTGAGTGCCCGCAACCTTGAAGTCCATGTCACCGTAGAAGTCCTCAACACCTTGGATGTCCACCATTGTGAGGAAGTCATCGCCGTGGGTGATGAGTCCGCAGGAGATACCTGCAACGGGCGCCTTAATCGGCACACCGGCGTCCATGAGTGCCAGCGTGCTGCCGCATACCGAGCCCTGGGATGTGGAGCCGTTTGACGAAAGCACCTCGGACACAAGTCTGATTGCATACGGGAAATCCTCTACCGAGGGGATAACCGGCAAAAGTGCTCTCTCTGCAAGTGCGCCGTGACCTATCTCTCGTCTGCCGGGGCCTCTGGACGGCTTTGTCTCACCGACGGAATATGACGGGAAATTGTACTGGTGCATATATCTCTTTTCGGTATGCTCGTCCAGCCCGTCAAGCATCTGCGCCTCGGACACCGCGCCGAGTGTCGCGATGGTGAGAACCTGTGTCTGACCTCTGGAGAACAGACCCGAGCCGTGTACTCTCGGAATCACGCCGACTCTCGATGACAGCGGACGAATCTCGTCAATCTGTCTGCCGTCAACTCGCTTGTGGTCTTCATAGAGCCATTTTCTCACGATTTCTTTCTGGATTTTGTAGTAAACCTCGTCAAGCTCCGCGTCTCTGCCATCAAAGAACTCTGCGCCGAAGTGCTCTATCATCTCGTCTGTGAGCGCTTTCATTCTCTCGTCGCGGATTCTCTTGTCGTCCGTGTCAATGGCTGCGCATATCTTGTCATATGCATAGTCGTAAATCGGGTCAAAGAAATCGTGGTCAACCTCGTGCGCTGTATAGGGCGCCTTGGGCTTGCCGACCTCTGCAACTATTGTATCGATAAATTCGCATATTTTCTTAATCTCGCCGTGTGCGAAAACGATAGCGTCAAACATTACGTCCTCTGCAACCTCGTTTGCGCCTGCCTCAATCATAACAACCTTTTCCTTAGTGCCGGCAACCGTGAGCGCCATGTCGCTCTTTGCTCTCTGCTCGGTGTTGGGGTTTACTATGAACTCGCCGTCAATCATGCCGATCTGCACTGCGCCGATAGGCCCCGCAAAAGGCATCTGCGATATGGAAATGGCGATTGACGCACCGTTCATTGCAACAATTTCGGGCGCGTTGTCAATATCCGTGCTGAGCACAGTTGTAACAATGCCGACGTCGTTGCGGTAGTCCTTGGGGAACAGCGGTCTTATCGGTCTGTCGATAACACGTGATGTGAGTACGGCTTTTTCACTCGGCTTGCCCTCTCTCTTGAGGAAACCGCCTGGAATTTTGCCTACGGCATACATCTTTTCTTCATAGTCTACGCTGAGCGGAAAAAAGTCCACTCCGTCTCTTGGCTTGTCCGATGCGGTAGCTGTTGCGAGCACGGTGGTGTCGCCGTATCTCACCAATGCGGCGCCGCTTGCCAGCTGCGCCACTTCGCCGATTTCAACAGTGAAGTCTCTGCCGGCAATTGTGGTCTTAAATGTCTTTTTCATTAAAACTAATCCTCCTTAAAAATCACGATATCCGGCATTAGCACTTAGATATATGCTCCCGAAACGCGCGAATCCGAAGCGCATATCTAACTGCTAAAGCCTATCGTGTATGTGAAAATTTTAATATACAAACAGGCAAAGACGGATAATAGCCGCCCTTGCCTGAGTATTTTGACTACTTTCTGATGTTGAGTCTTGCAATGAGTGAACGGTATCTCTCAATGTCGATGCTTGCGAGATACTGCAAAAGTCCTCTTCTCTTACCAACCATCTTAAGAAGTCCTCTCCTTGAGTGGTGGTCATTCATGTTTGATTTGAGGTGCTCTGTCAGGTGGTTGATTCTGTAGGTGAGAATAGCAACCTGAACCTCCGGCGAACCGGTGTCGCCCTCGTGAGTCTTGTACTCGTCAATAATAGCCTGTTTTGTTTCTTTAAGCATCTTAAAAAACCTCCTTAAAATATTTTTACCGCCTCATAACACAGCATCGGTTGGAGTTTCCGCAAACCATGTCATGGGCTTGACTTACTTATTATATCATACATAAATGAAAATGTAAAGCATTTTTTACTGCATTTTTTTTGTCAAATGATACTGTCAAAAAATACTGCCGCCGGAACCGTAAAGTCTCGGCGGCAGCGCACATTATATGTTAAAACTCAAATTCTGAAAATTCCGCGAAGTATTTTTTGCATAAATTTCGGGACGGTAAGTACAACGATTTTCATATAAATCACTCCATGATATAAAAATTAAAGACAATAGAAGCACCAGCACAGTATGCCGAGGAGAAGCCCCTCGATGACTGCGATGATAATCGGAGGCATGACAAAGGCTATAAATATACCCACCACGAACCCCATTACAAGAAAGCCGTAGATTTTTTGCGTAAACCTTCTGAAAAACATCATGACACCTCCGTTTATAACGGTTCGGGTTTTGCTTGCTGTTTTTTCGCAAAACCTTGCAAAGCGTTTGTCTCAGTTTGCTCCCGAACCGAATCCATGTTACAGTATATTCACAATCCTCCCGTTTTGTCACAGCGTATTTTAACGTGTATCAATGAAGCTTTGGTCATCGGATTTTAACGTCAAAAAAATTTTTTTGCTTTTTTGAAAAAAACTATTGACAAATGGGGTTCCGACTGATATAATTAATAAGTCGTCAGTTAAAACGACAAGTCTCGCGGGTGTAGTTCAATGGCTAGAATCTCAGCCTTCCAAGCTGATTGTGTGGGTTCGATTCCCATCACCCGCTCCATCATATGCGCCTGTAGCTCAGCTGGATAGAGCAATTGCCTTCTAAGCAATGGGTCAGGAGTTCGAGTCTCTTCAGGCGCGCCATTGGTTTGGTGGGTATAGTTCAGTTGGCTAGAGCGCTAGATTGTGGTTCTAGAGGTCGTCGGTTCGAGCCCGACTACCCACCCCACTTTTTTAACACTGGGCTGTAGCCAAGTCGGTTAAGGCACCAGATTTTGATTCTGGCATTCCGTAGGTTCGAATCCTGCCAGCCCAGCCAATTTAATATTTTTCCATGTTGGGGCCATTAGCTCAGCCGGCAGAGCACTTGACTTTTAATCAAGGTGTCCCGCGTTCGAATCGCGGATGGCTCACCAAATCGGAATATCGATTGCTGTATCGGCGGTTGGTATTCTGCATATGGACCTTTAGCTCAGTTGGTTAGAGCAACCGGCTCATAACCGGTCGGTCTGGGGTTCG
>CAJLYL010000036.1 GCA_905210855.1 uncultured Clostridia bacterium | reverse complement strand
GCGGTACGCGAGCTGGGTTCAGAACGTCGTGAGACAGTTCGGTCCCTATCTGTCGCAGGCGGAGGATATTTGAGAGGAGCTGTTCCTAGTACGAGAGGACCGGAATGGACGCACCGCTGGTGTACCGGTTGTCATGCCAATGGCACGGCCGGGTAGCTAAGTGCGGAAGGGATAAACGCTGAAGGCATCTAAGCGTGAAGCCCCCCTCAAGATAAGATATCCCATACCGAAAGGTAGTAAGGTCCCATATAGACTATGTGGAGATAGGTCACAGGTGTAAGTGTGGTAACATATTAAGCTGAGTGATACTAATAGACCGAGGGCTTGACCAAAAGAAGGAAAGAGTTAATGAAGAAGATAGGCAAGCGCAGAGTAGGAAAGATAGAGAGAATGTATATTGAAGTATTCAGAAGTCAAACTTAGTGGCAATGACGCGGAGGGCACACCTGTACCCATACCGAACACAGAAGTTAAGCTCCGCAGTGCCGATGATACTTGGCGGGTAACTGCCCGGGAAAGTAGGTCGCTGCTAAGGTCAATATTCCTCCTTAGCTCAGTTGGTAGAGCACGCGGCTGTTAACCGCGTTGTCGTTGGTTCAAGTCCAACAGGGGGAGCCAGAAAAAAGCACTTGCTTAATGCAAGTGCTTTTTTCAACGAAATAAATCCTTCGGATTTGTGAAATGCACTTCATGCGTGAAATATTGCTGCGCAATGTGAAATGCGCCTGCGGCGCGTGGATTTATTTCATTTCACATAAGAGCGTAAGCTCTCTATTTCACGGAGAAAGCAGGGGTTTACTATGTTTTGGGACAAGATATCGGGTGTTTACGATTTATTTGAAAACATATACAACAAAAAGGTGTAAGCGCGCCTCGGCAAAAGCGTTGCGGAGTTTATAGACAAGGGCGACTGCGTTTTGAAATGTGCATTCGGAACAGGCGCGATAAGCGCGGACATTACAAGCCGCTGCGGCTCGCTGACTGCGACCGATTATGCGGACGGGATGCTTGCGCGGGCGCGGAAAAAGCCGGCGCATTGCAAAAATGTAAAAATCGAAAAAGCCGACATCACAAATTTAAGTTATACCGATAATTCCTTTGACAAGGTTGTCGCAGGAAATGTAATTCATCTGCCGGAGAATCCCCAAGCTGCGCTGAAGGAGCTTGAGAGGGTCTGCAAGCCGGAGGGAATGCTCATCATTCCCACATATATCGACAATTCGGTCGGTTCAAGCCGTGCGGCGGTTCGTTTTCTTGAGCTGATTGGAGCGAAATTCAACCGACAGTTTGACCGTCAGACGTACAAAGAGTTTTTTGACGGCATGGGATACGGCAATGCGAAATATTATATTGTTGACGGGCGTATGCCGTGCGACATTGCCGTTATTTGTAACAAAAAAGGGTATTGACGGATATCTTTCTGTATGGTAATATTTAAATATGTGGTGCAATAAGGCTTTTGGGGGGCGATGTGTGCATCGCCCACAAAAAACAGCATAAAAAAATATGCAAACCGCACGGAGATGAAACGGTGATGAAAATAAAACAGCAAAACGGAATAAAAAATTTTTGCTTGATGAATTCGGCGCGGAAAGCGGCGCTAAGCTGTATGAAGAGCAGGAAAAAACGCTTGCTGTGCTGATTGGCAACACAAAAAACAAAAGCAAAAATCAGATGAAAACCCTTATTCAGACGATTCTGCCGAGGGTTGCGCTGTACAAGGCGCTGATGAACGGCGCGGACAAGGCGCTCGACCGCGCGGCGGAAAGGCGCGAAAAACGCCTGTTTGTGCCCATAAACTGCGGACGCGATGTGCACAGGGTTGATTTGCATAGGGTGCTGTATGGCGAGGCGAGAAATCACGGAGTAGAGATTTATCTTAAATCGGGCGTGACACTGAACACACGCATGACGCTGACGGACATCAAAAATCTGTTTGCGCCGACAGACGGATTTATATCTGTGGGGGCGTCGTACATAGTGAATCTTCGGTGTGTGCAGAGCTTTTTGCAAAGCGACCTTTTGATGACAAACGGTAAGAGTGTGCCTGTGCCGAGACGGCTCAGAAACAGCGTCCGTGAACAGTATTTTGAATTCTACTGCAGGGAGGCAACAAAAAAATGATACATATGATAGCAGCTTGGATATTGCTCGCCGTTTCGCACTTGATTTCCTTTTGGGCGATGACCGAGCCGAAATATTCTGTGAAGAAAACGGGGCTTATTTACTCAATATTCTGCGCGGCGTTTGTGCTCACCGTTACCGCGGCTTACGCGGTATTCGGCGAGAGCACCGTTTACTATGGCGCAGCGTTTACAACCACCATTATTGCGGCGTTTTTAGTCTTTGCGCTCACCAGTGCGGATTTGCTGTGCAAAAAGATTTTTCTGTTCATCAGCTATGCGGACGTGTTCTGCGTGTTTGTGTGCGTTTCGCTCATCCTTTGCAGCGTGTTTTTTGCCGATTCGTCCGACACGGTTGTGTATTACGCGCGCAACATCATAAGGACGGTTTTGTTTATTCCGGCGGCGTTTGTCTACATTCGTTTTCTGCGGCCCGCCGTGAGGGCGGTGTCGGGCAAGCACCGCAGGGCGTGGTATTCCATATCGGGCGTTTCCGTGCTGTTTTTGATAATCTTTGCGCTGTGCCTTGTCAGGTTTCATTCCGATTATGCGCACATCGGCAGGTACATCCCGATTTTTGCGGCGGCGGTTTTGCTGTATGCCTCGATTTTGTGGGTGATTTTCGGCACGGTTGAGTCCATGATAAAGGAGAGCGACGCGGAGCTTATCAACCGGAACATTGCCTATCTGGAAAAGCAGCTTAAGATCGCGAGGGAGAATGAGCTGACGGCGAAGACCGTGCGCCATGATTTCAGGCACCATATGCGCAACATAGCAGCCATGCTTGAGAAAGGCGACACGGACGACGCGCTGAAATACATGGACAAATACAACGACAGTCTGAGGGGCGGCGGCGTGAGCAGTTTTTGCCCCAATGCGACGGTGAACGCCATACTGAACAATTTTTGCGCGAGGGCAAGGATGAGGGGCGTATCCGTATCTGCCGAGGCGGACACGGGGGAGAACACGCCCATTGCGGACATAGATTTTGTGGCGGTGCTGTCAAATCTGCTTGAAAACGCGGTGAACGGCTGTGTGGAGTGCGGAGTGGACGGTGTGATAAAGGTGAATGTGCACACGGTGGCGGACAAGACCGTTATAGTGTGCAGCAATCCGTGCAGGAGCGACATCTGCATAGAAAACAACATGATTAAAAACCGCGGCATAGGCATAGCCGGCATGGTTGCGGCGATAAGCAAATACAACGGCGACATCAGATACAGTTTTGATGACGGGGTGCTGACGGCGTGTGTTATATTGAATGCGGAGCGGTAGGGGGAGATTAAAAGGCGAGTGGGTGTGTCGGCTCGGTGGTATATATTTTATTTTTGAACGCATGGAGTTTTGTGCCGTATGTGTATGTATTTTTTATTCGGACTCCTCGAACAGCAGTGCAGCAGCGCTGAACTCGTCGTCTGAGAATAAAAAATACATACACATCCGTTGGCAGAATGCTTTCGCCGCGTAAAAGGCTTCTCCTTGAGGAGAAGCTCCGCCGTAAGGCGGTGATGAGGTGTAGGGGTCGATGTCCACATCGCCCCGAAAAAGAGAGCAAACCAATCGTGCGCTGCAAATCGGAGATTTACAGCTTACTCGCTTTGCTGTTTCTCCTTTTTCCCACCGTGTACCCGAAGGGTGAAAAGGCACGCTGCGCTACCGCCTTTTTGGGAACCCTGTTTGCTGCTATCGGTTTTTAAAATATAATATATACACCCTCGCCTTTGCGTGAAATCTTCGTTTGGCGGTAGGGGCAGGGCTCTGCTCTGCCCGTTTTATGTGAATTCCGCGATTCCCTCAAACGGGCGGAGCAGAACCCCGCCCATACGGATTATTCCGATAGCGACGGATGGATTCATTCATCGACACGCATGACGGCACAAAGTTTTAAACGCGCAAAAACAAAATATACACAACACCGGTTATAATCACTATCAAAATCTATCGAAAGGAAGTGCAGATAAATTATGTTAAGCTTAAACTGGGGCTTGCTTTTTGCGGCAATCAATCTGCTCATCTTGTATGCGCTGATGAAGAAATTTCTCTTCAAACCTGTCAACAACATCATTGCAAAAAGACAGGAAGAGATAGAAAAACAGATCTCCGACGCAGATGAAACGCAGAAAAACGCGCAAAAACTCTATGATGAATATAACGACCGCATGGCAAAATCCAAGGAGGACGGCGAAGCTGTCATAACGGATGCCAGAGCGAAGGCAAAGGCGGAGTACGACAGAATAGTCACATCCGCGGAGAAAAACGCGCAGGAGATAACCGAGCGCGCGCAGAAGGACGCTCAGGCGGAGAAAGAAAGGGCAATGCAGGAGATGCAGAGCCACATAACCGAGCTTGCCGCTCAGGCTGCGGCAAAAATCGTGGGTGTGCAGGAGGCAAAAGCAGACGACGGCAGACTTTACGACGAATTTTTGAATAAAGCGGGTGACGACAGTGAATCAGAGAATTGAAAAATATGTGCAGGAGCTGCACGAATTCGGAGTATCCCATGAGGCTGTCGAGCAGGCGGAGAGAATCTTTGAGGCAGTGCCCGAGATTAGGGACGAGCTGTGCAACCCCACTGTGGAGATAAGCAGAAAACACACCATAGCCGACACGGTTTTTCCGTCCGAGGTGAGGGATTTTCTCAAACTGATATGCGATAATGACGACGCAGACCTCATATCAAGCGTGTTTGCGCAGTATCGCATAAAAAAACCTGTGTCCGCAGGAAAGCTGCGCGCGGTTGTGAAATATGTCACCGCACCGAATGACGCTCAAAGGAACGGAATTCTGAGGTTTCTCTCAAAGAAATATAACGCGGAAATCGACCTTGTCATGATTGAGGACAAGAGCCTTGTTTCCGGCTTCATAATCTCCGTCGGCAACGACGAGTACGACTGGAGCAGCGCCGGCAGGCTCAAACAGTACAAGGAGCAGATTGAAAATCTCCACCCCGGCAAGGGCGAGAGCATAGACGGCATCATATCTCTGCTCAAAAGCAAAACAGAAGATTTTGAGCTTGAAGCAAAAACAAGAGAAGTCGGCTTTGTAAAATGGGTCGGCGACGGCATTGTGCGCATAGACGGCATGGATCATGTGATGTACGGCGAGATAGTCATCTTTGACGACGGCACAAAGGGCATGGTGCAGGAGATCAGACGCAACGAAATCGGCTGCATACTCTTCGGCTCGGACGACAACATCGCTGAGGGAACAAGAGTAGTGCGAACCGGCAGAAACGCCGGCATACCCGTAGGCGAGGGCTTCCTGGGCAGGGCGGTCAATGCACTCGGCGCGCCGATAGACGGCGGCGGTGAGATAAAGGCGGAGGACTACCGCCCCATAGAAAACCCTGCGCCCGGCATTGCCGAGCGAAAATCCGTCTCTGTGCCCATGGAGACAGGCATACTGTCCATTGACTCCATGTTCCCTATCGGCAGAGGTCAGCGAGAGCTCATCATCGGCGACAGACAGACGGGCAAAACCTCCATAGCCGTTGACGCCATCCTCAACCAAAAGAGCAAGGATGTTGTGTGCATATATGTTGCAATCGGTCAAAAGACATCCACCGTTGCAAAGGTAATAAACACGCTGAAAAAGCACGGCGCTATGGACTACACCGTGGTGCTCAGTGCGTCGGCAAGCGAGCCGGCTTCATTGCAGTATATTGCGCCGTATTCGGGCACCTCGCTTGCGGAATACTTTATGTACAAGGGCAAGGATGTGCTCATTGTGTATGATGACCTGTCAAAACACGCCGTAGCATACAGGGCAATATCGCTTCTGCTCGAGCGCTCCCCCGGACGGGAGGCGTACCCGGGCGATGTGTTTTATCTGCATTCGAGGCTGCTCGAGCGCTCGTGCAATCTGCGCGATGACCTCGGCGGCTCGATAACGGCTCTGCCTGTCATAGAGACCCAGGCAGGCGACGTGTCGGCATACATTCCGACAAACGTTATTTCAATTACGGACGGACAGATTTTCCTCGAGAGCAGTCTGTTTTTCTCCGGCATGAGGCCGGCTGTAAACGTGGGTCTGTCGGTATCGCGTGTGGGAGGCGCCGCTCAGACAAAGGCTATGAAAAAAGCCGCCGGCAGCCTGCGTATAGATTTGGCGCAGTACCGCGAGATGGAGATTTTCACACAGTTCAGCTCGGATTTGGACGACAACACCAAGCGTCAGCTTGCCTACGGCAAGGGGCTTATGGAGCTGCTCAAGCAGCCGCTCTGCTCTCCCCTGCCGCGCTGGGAACAGGTGGTTACGCTGTGCGCGGCAACCCACAAGGCATTTATGCCCGTGCCGATTGCCGATATGACGGCTTTCCGCCGCGAGCTGGCGGACGAGTTTGTGACGCATCATCACGACATAATAGACGAGATAGAGGCGACAAACGCCCTGTCGGATTCGCTCTCGGAGCGAATAGTCAAGGCGGCGGAGGATTTTTGCAAAGAAAAATATCAGCCGTCCGCCGACAAGGATTGAGGGTGATTGCATATGGCTAACGCACGCGAAATACAGGCAAGAATAAAGAGCATCAAACAGACTCAGCAGATAACGGGCGCCATGTATATGATATCATCATCAAAGCTGACCAAGGCAAAAGAGGCGCTTGCCGCGGCAGAGCCTTATTTCAATGCGCTGTCAAGCACTATCGGCAACATTCTCTGCCACGCACCGGACGTGGAGAGTGTGTTTTTCCGCAATCCGGCGGCAGACAGCGACAACAGAAAAAAAGTCGGCTGCCTGGTGATAACCTCGGACAAGGGGCTTGCCGGAGCGTATAACCTGAATGTGATTAAAAAGGCGGAGGAGGTTATGTCGCCCGACAAGGCGGACAACTACATTATGGCGGTCGGCGAGACGGGCAGGCACTATTTTGCGGCTAAGGAAATGAAGATGGCAAAGAACTTTGACTACACTCCGCAGAATGTGTCTATCCACGCGGCGCGCGACATAATGGACACCGTTGTGGATTTGTATCAGCGCAAGCAGCTTGACGAGGTGTACATTGTCTACACAAGGATGCGCAACGCCATGCAGTGCGAGGCTGTGGCAGAGCTGATTCTGCCGCTTGCAAAGCTCAAACTGGCGCAGATGGGCGAGGATATCTACCCGGGCGAGATGGAATTTCACCCCAACGCAAACGCGGTGATAGACTCCATAGTGCCGAACTATATAGCCGGATTCATCTACGGCGCGCTGGTTGAGTCGTTTTGCAGCGAGCAGAATGCGCGCATGACGGCTATGCAGTCGGCAAACAACAGCGCCAACGATATGCTGCACGATTTGTCCGTGCAGTACAACCGCAGCAGACAGGCGGCTATAACCCAGGAGATAACAGAGGTTATCGGCGGCGCAAAGGCGAAGAAGAAATAAAAATTGAGAGTGAAAAACGAATAAAGAAGATTGATTGAAGAAAATCGCCGCAGCGATTTTCAACATCACTTATTCACTGTTCACTTTTCACTATTACTTAAAAAAGGAGGCGTGCATTATGAATAAAGGAAAAATCGTACAGGTCTCGGGGCCTGTGGTAGATGTCGAGTTTGACGGCGGCACACTCCCGAAAATGCGCGAGGCGCTTAAAGTGAATCTCGGCGACAGAGAATGTGTCATGGAAGTTGCCGAGCATATAGGCGGCGACACCGTGCGCTGCATCATGCTGGCGGCGTCCGAAGGACTAAGCCGCGGCATGGAAGTCACGGCTACCGGAAGCGGCATAAAAGTGCCCGTCGGCAAGGCTACCCTCGGCAGACTTTTTAATGTGCTCGGAGAGACCATAGACGGCGGCGAAAGTCTCGACAAAGAGGAAAAATGGGAGATTCACCGCAGTGCCCCCACCCTGGAAGAGCAAAGTCCTGCGATAGAGATACTGGAGACGGGCATCAAGGTTATCGATTTGCTCGCACCGTATGCCAAGGGCGGCAAGGTCGGGCTTTTCGGCGGTGCAGGCGTGGGCAAGACGGTGCTTATCCAGGAGCTTATCAACAACATCGCCACGGAGCACGGCGGATATTCCATATTCACCGGTGTCGGCGAGCGCTCGAGAGAGGGCAACGACCTGTGGACAGAGATGAAAGAATCGGGAGTTATAGACAAAACCACGCTTGTGTTCGGACAGATGAACGAGCCGCCCGGCTCGCGTATGCGTGTCGCAGAGACGGGACTTACCATGGCGGAGTATTTCAGAGACCACGACCACAGAGATGTGCTCCTGTTCATAGACAACATATTCCGTTTTGTTCAGGCAGGTTCTGAGGTGTCGGCGCTGCTCGGCAGAATGCCGTCCGCAGTGGGCTATCAGCCGACTCTCGCCACGGAGCTGGGCGCACTGCAGGAGCGCATAGCGTCCACGAAGAACGGCTCTGTAACCAGTGTTCAGGCAGTATATGTGCCTGCCGACGACCTGACCGACCCTGCCCCGGCGACGACTTTTGCTCACCTTGACGCGACGACGGTGCTCTCGCGAAAGATTGTTGAGCAGGGCATCTACCCTGCTGTTGATCCGCTGGAATCCGGTTCGCGTATTTTGGAGATTGACGTTGTGGGCGACCGTCACTACAAGGTGGCGCGCAAGGTTCAGGAGTATCTGCAAAAGTACAAGGAACTCCAGGATATCATAGCCATTCTCGGTATGGATGAGCTGTCCGACAGCGACAAACAGACGGTTTACCGCGCGCGAAAGCTTCAGAAATTCCTGTCGCAGCCTTTCCACGTGGCGGAAAACTTCACGGGAATTTCGGGAAAATATGTTCCGCTTGCCGAGACTGTGAAGGGCTTTGAGGCGATAATCGGCGGCGACGCGGACGATTATCCCGAGGCGGCTTTCTTCAATGTCGGCACTATTGACGATGTTGCGGAAAAGGCGAAAACTCTGTAATGGGGTGACGGTATGAACACTTTCAGACTAAAACTCATAGCCGGCAACAGAAAATTCTTTGACGGCAGATGTGTGTCGCTCACCGTGCCGGCATATGACGGCGAGATGGGCATCCTGGCGAATCACTCAAACATGGCGTGTGCGCTCACCGAGGGTACCGTCCGCCTGGAAAAAGAGAACGGCGAAAAGGTAGAGGCGGTTGTGGCAGGCGGTTTTGTGGAGATAATCGACAACACTGTGGTTATGCTTGCCCACACCATAGAGCGGCCGGAGGAGATAAATGTGCGCCGCGCGCGCGAGGCTAAGCTCAGGGCGGAGGAGCAGCTGCGCCGCAAGCAGAGCAAGGCGGAATACTATCATTCGCGCTCTGCGCTCAGCAGGGCGGTCGCAAGGCTGCGCGCCACAAAAAAATAAATATATGTTGAATAAAATCCGCTGCGGCTGTGTTTTCACGGAAAACACAGCCGCAGATTTTTTTTGCAAAATATGCTTGAAAAATGATGAAAAACAGGGTATAACATAAGCTGTCGGAGAAATCCGATGTTAAAGGTGAGACTGAAAACAGTTTATAAACCGGGCGGTTGTGTCGCTTCATTCCCGTATTCGTAGTCGGGAAAGGAGGTGGCTGCAATGAAAAAACATATATTGAGAGTATTAATACTTGCAATTATTTTTCTGTTTGTACTTACACAAAAAGTAAGATAGCCCCCCTCTGCCAAGTAGGGCTATCTAGAAAAGCTCCGGCGGCATAACCGTTGAGGTCTTGCCTTTTTCTGATTTAATTATACCCCCGAGCCGGATTTTAGTCAACTGTTTTTTGCAAAAAATTGATTTCGGACATTTTCTTTTATCTTATTCTCTCAATCACCGCAAGGCCGCTGCGCTTAACTCCTATTGCATTAACGCCCTCTGTAAGGCGCATTTTTTTCTTTGACGCATTGCCCATGCAGCCGTACACCGTGACGTCGGCGTCAAAAGAGCTGTCACATTCGATGTATACCCTTTCGCAGTCGGTCGCATTGGCAGCGCTCACCTTGGCAAAACCCTCTGCGCGCACTGCCGCCCCCTTGCTTATCATGCGGATGTCGGCGATGCCCACGCGGTATTGCAGTGTGTTGCAGGGGCAGTCAGCCACGCGCAGCATATTGCCGAAACTGCGATTATCGGCCCTGTGTAGTGCTGACGGAACTCAATCATCACATCGGGATTTATCGCCGTGAGTGAATCCCTGACCGTGATCATGAGAGTTTGCACCGCGTCGCACACACATTCCGTGTCCATGCCCTGCGCATACGGCGGTTCGCTGTCGGTGTGAAAACGGTCTATAAAATCCGGTTTGAAACCGTCTATGGAGTATTCGCGCGCAAAGAAAGCGTATTTGTCAATCAAAAAATCCCTCACCTCGGGATATCTCGGATCAAGAACGCCGGCTTGCAGGCGCTCATCATCGCAAAGAATTTTGTCCGAGAATCTTGCCCGGTTGCGGCTCTTGTGACCCATGTGTTTTTGTTTTTTTGTCAACTACAATTATACCACATTTGGAGTAATATTGCATTATTTTTTTGTTTTAATTTCAATTTTCAATTCTTATTTTTCCGCACTGTTACGCACTTTCCGAGACTTTTGCGCTTAATTTTTGGGGAAACTAAAAATATTTAATTACACAAAAAGCCGCATGAGAAAAACCCGGCCGCAATGCAGCCGGGCTTTTCGTTTAGGGGAACAATCTTGTAAGATGAATTAATAAACTTCTTTCCACTGAGCTATGTTGTCCTTGTCAAATTTGAAAGGATCGCCGACCATAACCTCGGTGCCGCCGTCGGCAGCCTCGGTAACGGTTCTCTCGCCAAGGTCGCCTGCCTTGAAGCTGTCGCCCTCGGCGCCGGTGATGTCGCCTTTAACCAGTGAATCCATTGTGTATGCCGCAAGGCTGCCTATCTCTACGGGATTCCAGAGATACATCCACGGGCAAATGCCGTCCTCGATAAACGGAGCCATCTCGGAGGGGAGTCCGAGGCCTGTGAGAAGCACATCGGAATTTTTGTCCTGAAGAACCTTGCCCGCCGCGAGCATACCGACCGTTGTGGGAGCAATGATTACCTTAACCTCGGGGTTCTGCAGGAGAGCCTGGGTTTCCGATGTGGATTTTGTCGGGTCATCATCGCCGTATGCAACCTTTACAAGCGGAGTTTTAGCGTATTTGTCGGGGTTTTCCTCAAGCTCTTTTTTCATCCACTCTATCCAGAGGTTTTGGTTTGTAGCCTGAGCCGTAGCCGAGAGGATTGCGATGCCGCCCTCGCCGTCTACCATGTCATATGCAGCCTGGATGAGGCCTCTGCCGATTTTCTCGGGGTCTGCCTGCTGAATGTGAGTTTTTCTGGAATCCTTGTTAACCGCGGAATCGAGCGATATAACGGGGATTCCGGCTGCCATAGCTTCCTCAAGCGCCGGCTGAAGCGCGTCCTGGTCGTTTGCCGCAATTGCTATGCCGGACACTCCCTGTGCCACCAGCTGATTGATAATCTCTATCTGTTTTTCGGGGGTAGCTGCCTCGGGGCCCTTGTAGAGCGGCTGTGCCCCTACATCCTTGCAGGCCTTTTCAAATCCCTCATAGACCTTCTGCATATAGGGGTTCTGCACGTCCTTTGCTATAAAAGCATAGGTGCCGTTTCCGCCGGAGGATGAACCCGTATCCGCGGTGTTGCCGTCTCCGCAGCCTGCAAGCATTGATGCACCCATAACGGCTGCAATTCCGATTGCCATAACCTTTTTGAATTTCATAATAATCTCCCTTTCGTTTATAAATTTTTCCGATGATTTCATCGGTAAATCACTGTTTTTGAACCGATTTTTTCAGCTTTACAAACCAATTTGCATTGCCCACGTTCTCCTTGAAGCTGGGGATTGCAACCGTGATGATGAGCAGTGCGCCAACGACTATCATGATTATCTGGCTGGACGCATTCATGAGTCCGAGACCGTACCTGAGATAGCCGATAACCAGTATCGCAAGTGAAGCGCCGAGGATTCTGCCCTTGCCGCCGGAGGTGGATACACCGCCGAGCACTGCCATTGCTATGATGTCAAGCTCATAGCCCTTTGCTACATCGGGGCGCACGCTTGACATTTTGGATGCAAGGTACACTGCCGCGAGTGCGGAGAATAAACCTGCCATTGTGTACACTATTATCTTTATTCTGTCGGTGCGCACACCGGAGTATTTTGCAACCGTAACTGAGTTGCCCATTGCATAGCACCGTCTGCCAAACTTGGTGTAGTGCAGAAGATATGCAAAGAACAGAGCCTCAATTATCACAAACACAAGCACATAGGGCACCGAGCCGATTTTTCCGGCGGCTATTCTTCCAAACCACTTTGGAAAGCCGCCGACCGAGTTGGTCTCGAGTATTATCGACGCTATGCCGCGATAGATAATCTGTGTGGACAGAGTGACTATCATAGACGAAAGCTCAGGAAACTTAACGAGTATGACGCCGTTTATGAGTCCGCAGACAGTGCCTGTGGCGAGCGCAGCCGCTATGGCAACCCCCATAGGGCAGCCGGCGCGGTACACCACGCCCATTATGGTTGCCGACAGTGCCATAGTTGACGCCACGGAGATGTCTATCTCGCCGAGCATGAGCACAAATGCCATAGGGAACACTACAATGGCTTTGTCAAGAAAATCTCTTGTCGCATTGAGTATGTTGCGCACGTTTGCATAGTTTGGTGATGCGGAAAGGTTGAATACATTAACAACTATCAGCATAAGCACAAGCATCCATTCCCACTGAAGAAAAAACCTCTTTAGAGAGAATTCTCTCGTGTCGGCAATGGTACGGGTTCCGTCCGTACTCACAGCCTGTTTCACAATTTCCTTAGCCATCAGATATTCCTCCTTCTGAGCGCTTTCATCTCTACATTTCTCTGTATTAATGAGTTTGCAGCTATCGAAAGCAGAATTATAAGACCTCTTATAGCCTCCTGCCAGAACGACGATACATGAATCAGCGGCATAGCGTTGTTGAGTATGCCGAGCAGTACCGCACCGAGCAGCACTCCCGGCACTCTGCCCGTGCCGCCGTTTACGGACACACCGCCGAGTACGCAGGCAGCGATTACATTCATCTCATATCCCGTGCAGGTCTCGCCCTGTGCCACGCCGTATTTGCACACATACAGCGTTCCGGCAAGTCCGGCTATCACTCCGAGTAGTGTATATACAAGTATCAGTGTGTTGTCCGTCTTTATGCCGGACACCTTTGCGCTCTCCTCGCTGTTGCCGACCGCATATATCTTGCGTCCCGTGCGGGTTTGGGTCATAAAGAACGCCGCGATTATGTAAACCGCCACAGCTATCATTATGAGGTTGTTTATGCCGAACACCTTGCCCGTTGCGAGGGAAAGGAAGTTTGCGCCCATCTCCTGCTGCTTTACCCAGCTGCCGTTTGCCACAAGGTAAGTGATACCTCTGTAAATGTTCATTGTGCCGAGAGTTGCTATAATCGGCAAAATCTTCAGTTTGGACACAAGTACGCCGTTGAAAAATCCGCTGACTATGCCGACCGCCATTGCAATTGCGACAACCGCTATCGTGGGTATGCCGGGGTTGTTCTTAAGCACCGTGCACCCTGCCATTGCACCGAGCGCCATAATTGCGCCTATTGACAAGTCAATGCCGCCCGTCACCATGACAAACATCATGCCCACGGCGCATATGGCGAGCACCGATGTTTCGGCAAACATATCCGACAGATTTTCCGCCGTGAGGAAGTTGCCGCCGCTTCTGTATTCAACAAATACCGCAAGCACAATCATTACTATAACAAGGCTGATTTCACGGATATTTGCGGAGAAAAACTTTTTCATCTTTGCCATTTGTATCACCGCCTTACATATTCATTGCAGATTCAAGAATCATTTCCTGCGTAACGCCCTTTGCATCATCAAATATTCTTGAAACTCTGCCTTCTTTCATAACCAATATCCTGTCAGCCATGCCGAGCACCTCGGGCATATCGGAGGATATCATTATCACTGCGTAGCCCGACTTTGCAAGCTCGGACATAATTTCGTATATCTGAGCCTTTGCGCCGACATCTACTCCCTTTGTGGGTTCATCGAGGATAATGACCCTGAGGTCGGAACTGAGCACCTTTGCCACGATAACCTTTTGCTGATTGCCGCCGGAGAGGCTCGACGCCTTGTCGTATACCGAGAGCGCCTTTGTTTTTACCTTTTCGAGAAGCTCTTTCGCCTTGGCATTCTCCTTGCGCTTATTGATTATTGTGAACTTTGTGAATTTCTCCAGTGTAGAAAGTGTAACATTCTGTCCGAGTCCCCAGTCGAGTATTAGTCCCTGCTTCTGCCTGTCCTCCGGCAGATAGCCTATTCCGGCTTTCATAGCCTCCTCGGGGTGATTTATCTTTATCCGCTTTCCGTCAAGATAGATTTTGCCGCTGTCGGGTTTTTCTATACCCATTATGCCCTGGAAAACTTCCGTTCTGCCGGCGCCCACAAGACCTGTCACGGCGAGAATCTCTCCCTCGTGCACTCCGAATGTCACATCGCGGTAGTAACCCGTCTTGCTGAGATTCTCCACGCGGAACACCTCTTTGCCGCGTTCAACGGGGAGTTTGGGGTAGATATCTTTAATCTCCCTGCCCACCATCTTGGATATGAGCACATCGTTGGATATGCCGTCCACATCCCATGTGCCGATGTACTGCGCGTCGCGGAAAACTGTCACTCGCGACGCCAGCCTGTACATATCTTCAAATCTGTGAGAAATAAAGATAATGGAAACTCCATTTGC
>CAJLYL010000035.1 GCA_905210855.1 uncultured Clostridia bacterium | reverse complement strand
GCGTTATGGCTGCGGCTGTCAAGGCTGTTGAGGCTGTTGACGAATGCATCGGAAAGATTGTAGACAAAGTGCGCGAGATGAACGGGGTTATCTTCATCACGGCAGACCACGGCAATGCGGAGCAGATGATTGACCCCAAGGATCACTCGGTATTCACTGCTCACACAACAAATGTTGTGCCCTTTGTTGCAATAGGTCTTGACGAGGGGCAAAAGGTAGAGGACGGCAGACTTGCGGATCTCGCCCCCACTATACTCGATGTAATGGGTATGGATGTTCCTGCCGAGATGACAGGCAAGTCACTTATAGTTAAATAATTTACAGAATAGCAAAAACACCCGAATGACTGCAAATCCTCATTCGGGCGTTTTTGTTATTTATTATCCCTCGCATACAGTGCCGCATAGCTGAGCAGCTGCTTTTTGCTCGAAACGCCGAGCTTGCTGTTAATGTTTCTGTTGTGGTACTTCAGCGTGGTTTGTTTTATGTTCATTATCCCCAGTATCTCTGAGGCGCTCTTGCCGTCTAAGCAGAGGTTGAACACCGCCTTTTCCGTCGGCATAAGCTGTTTTAATCCTGTCAGGAACAGTTCATAGTCAGCTTGATGAACCAGCTTCTGTTGATTGCTCGCCAGTCTCTCATTCTCTGTCTGCACACGGCTTATCTCTCCCTTTGCCTCCTCATTTTGTTTTTCAAGCATGGCAAGAGTTTTTTCGTATTCGCTGTCCTTTTGTGACATAAAATCAAACAAGTCGTCAATCTCAACAATATTGCTTGACACATTCGTCTGAGATTTCTTTATTCCCTCAAGTCCTTTTAATATCGGCGAAATATATCTTCTGCTGAAAAACAGGCAGCAGATAACCGCACAGAACAGCAGCAGGAATACAATCAGTAATGCCTGTACCACGTCGCTCAACCTCATCCGTGAATAATCGCTTTTGGGTATCATCACGGTTATTGCATAATCATCATTATTGTAATAGAGCGAGATATCTTCTGTAAGCCCTATGTAACATCCGAATTCATTGCCAAATCACGCCAATCCATCCTTGGCGTTATTTATGGCGAGGTTGGTGTGCGGCGGCAGATAATAACCGCCGTTTACTCCGTCTATGTACACTCCGGCGCGCGAGTTTTGATTTTGCGTGTTCCTTGAGGTGTTTAGTATGATAAATGCGCCGGAGCAGTCTATTTTGAGCAGTTCCTGACGCAGCAAATCCATGTATTTCTCTTCAAGATATTCAATTCGGCTTGCATTGTTACTGAGTGATGAAACGGTGATGTTATTTTCACGGAAATATTTTTCGGCAATATAAGCCGCACTTTCGGAGAGCCTTTCATTCTTCGACGCTATCTCATTATAGTAGGATTTCATTTCGCGCTCAAACACTTCCTGCTGCAAAGAAAGTGTGTCGGCGGTATTTTGCTCCGTGCTCTCAAAACGTCCGAGCAAAAACAGAAACGCCACCAATGTGAGCAAAAGCACCGCCGCGAGTGTAAACATATATGAAAACAGCTTGCGCTGCATGGTTTGTTTTTCAGCGTAAATGCCAATCTTCATATTCGTCCTCCGTCAGTTTGTTTTCAGCGCATCCCAAAGCATCTGCAAATTGCATAAACGAATCCTTGAATACAGTATCGTAAAAGTTATACCAATCTCCAGACTTATAATTGTCAGATCCGTTTGACATCGCGGAAAGCTCAACATTTCTCATAGGATAGCCAAAGCTGCAAAAAGGTTTTCCGCCCGACCATTCATAATATTTTGCGGCAGTGTCAAAAAAACGTTCCAATCGGAAAGGCTTTCATATGTAACGTTCGTATCTTTTGAAAAGCGTTCAAGCTGACTGCCCGAAACGAACAAAAGAAAGGTGGATTTCGTAACGGGGAAAACATAGAGTTTTCCGTTTTCTTCGCCGTCAGACAAAAATTCGGGTACAAATCCGGCAAGCTCTTTTTCGGAAACAGCTCTTTCCAATCGACTAAATTTTCGGTGCCGATTTCCACAGCGTTGCTTTTATGACCGAAAAATAAGTCGGGCATTTCGCCTGCGTCGGGTTTGCCTGCCTGTGCGTCAAGCAGTTTTTTACCGATATGCGACGCGTTTGACATTCCCGTAACATTTATGATAATTCCTTTTTTCATTCCGACCGTCTGATTAAATTCTTCAACAAGGCGGTTCATCGGCGAGTCCGCTTGTTATCCGTACACGTGCCACATTGTAAGTGTAACGGGTTTATTTTTATCAAGCTCCGATTTTTTGCAGCCCGAAAAGAAGCAAAGCGAAACGGTTAATATGAGTAAAAGAGAAAAAATTTTCTTCATACCGATTTTTAACGAAAAATATGTTTTTCCTATCCTTTTTCCCGTCCTTTTTCAAAAAAATTCGCATTTTTTTGAAATTTATCCTATCCTTTTCGCGAAAAGGACGGGGACAATATACGATTATAGGTATATAATACAACCGCAACAGACAACAAACGATGCCGAAAAGTTTGTTTACAAAAAAGAAATGCTGTCCTTGCAGCTATGCACATCAAGCAAAAAAGCGTCTGTGTGTTGGGCAACATTTATTTGAGATATTATACCATATTTTTCGGTTTAGTCAATCGGTGATTTTCACGAAATTTATCCTGCAAAACTGACAGAAGTAATTTTTTATGTATAGTGAAATGAGGTAAATGCTGTGGCGAAATCAGACCACCAAACAGCCGCGTACAAAATCATTCCTACGGAAGCGGGAAATGTTTATAAGTTTTTTTGTGAGCGGTCGGGACAGCTTGTGTGCACCACAAAACCGTACCGTGAAAACACGCCGGAAGCCGAGCTTGAAAAAGTGTGGCAGTCGGAGGGAATCCGTAATTTTAACCGCTGCACAAAATGCGGACGCTGGGTTGACACAGTGATGTTTAATCCCGATGTTTTAATGTGCGTTGACTGCGCTCCGATTGAGGCAGCCTCCAACTTCTGCCCTCATTGCGGTGCAAGAGTTAAAGAAAACACCGACAACTGCGAGCATTGTGGCAAAAAAATTGATATATGAAGGAGTGATGTAAATGACTGCATTAAAATTGCAAAACGAAAAAATGCCCTGCTTTGGCTATCAAACGGCAGAGGGTTCGGTCTATGCCCAGTATCGCAGTCCGAATGTTTCCGGTATGACAAAAATAAAACTTACCAAGCGTACAGATGCGGACGGTGCATATTATTTCGAAATGCCAAAGCCGAAGGAACAAGAGGATGTCAGAATAATTGCCGGTTTCGAGCGTTGCGATTATACAATCACATATAATTACAACGGAGGCACGCCGACAATTGACGGCGAATGGTTCTTTAATCAGGACGAAAGCAAAACATATAAGTCTACCGGAGATAAAGCGCTTACTCTTAACATCAGCGGCGGAATCTTAAAAAAGCCGGGTTACACCTTTATTGGCTGGTGCGAAACACCCGACTGCTCGGATGTGCCGTTTACAGAAATCAAGAAAGGCACAAAGAAAGGCGATAAAACGCTCTGCGCGGCATACGAACACACGCTCTGTAATATTGAAACAAAATATTATGACGGCGATGATTTCAACGCTTCGGAATCCGAGTACGGAAGAATTGAGCTTGACGTAACGCAGGCACATTTGGGCGATAAAGTGCATTTCACCCCTATTCCGGCAGATGGCTGTGCATTGGCGCGACTGTATGTTACGGAAAAAGCCGGCGCACCGTACTCGGCAACGGCGGTTGCGTTTGACGATAACTACAACTTCACAATGCCTGAAAATGCGGTGCATATACGGGCGGAATTTGAGCCGCTGCGAAATATTACACTTTCTAATGATACGGGATATGAAATTTCGCCGTTCAACTCGCCCTCGCCGGGTATTACTTCGCTAAATCCGTGTCCCATGAGGAAATACTTCTATTTCAGCATAGATTTTGACGATGACTACACGGCGGGACCGGAATTCAAAGTTAAAGCCAACGGCACCGAGCTGACGCCCGACTGCGGCGGAGTTTACAGTGTGCGCGCAGAAAGTACGGATATTGCTATAACTGTCGAGGGTGTTATTCCAAAGGAATTTGAGGATAAAATCACCCTTACAACGGATATAGACAGCAATAACCTTACCGTGTATGCGGACATAGTAAGTAATCTTAAATTGGACGGGAAGCTCGCCTTTTGCGCCCTGTATGACGAAAGCGGCAAGGCGGTAAAAATGAATACCGAGCCGATAGACATTGAGTATGGCACAACATATGCATCAAGCGAATTTGACCTGACAGGAGTAACGGGCAAAAATCTTACCGCAAAATACTTTGTGTGGGGCACAATGCGCAATCTAAAACCGCTGCTGCCCATCGGCAAAGTCTCTTTTAAAATCGAATAGCATAAAACACAAGGCTGTCCGCCGTTTGGGCGGACAGCCTTGTGTTTTATGCAAATAAGGTAAAGTACAAAATGACCAGCACACCGAGCACTATTCGGTAGTAACCGAACACCTTGAAATCGTGCTTTCTTATGTACCCCATAAGCAGCTTTATCGCTGCGATTGATACCAGAAAAGCCGTAATCATGCCGACTGCCAGCACCGCCGTTTCCGTTGCCCCGAACACCGCGCCTGCCTTGACAAGCTTGAGCGCGCTTGCGCCAAACATGACCGGTATTGCCATGAAGAATGAAAATTCCGCCGCTACATATCTGCTTGTGCCGAGGATAATCGCTCCGAGAATGGTAGAACCCGACCTTGACGTACCCGGTATGAGCGAGAGCACCTGAAAACAACCTATGAGTATTGCCGTTTTGTACGGCAGTGTGTCAAGATTGTCAAATTTGGGCTGACCGGCGCGGTTTTCTATGATTATAAAGAGCAGACCGTATATAATGAGCGCAGCCGCAATGACAAGCGGTGTTTTGCAGTGAGCGTCAATAAAGTCATCAAACAGCAATCCGATCACTGCGGCAGGCATTGTGGCGACAATAGCCTTGAACCACAGCTGAACAGTCTGATTTTTTTCAAAATTACTTTTTTTCGGCGAAAACGGGTTCAGCTTGTGAAAATATATCACTATAACGGCAAGAATCGAGCCAAACTGGATTACGACATCAAACACATCCATAAATTCTTTGCTCATGCCGAGATTTAAGAATCGGTTCACAAGTATCAGATGCCCCGTGCTGCTAATCGGCAGCCACTCCGTTATGCCCTGCACTATACCGAGCAGGCAGGTTTTCAAGAATAATATAATGTCCATCTTACAGTAACTCCTCCTATATGTCTACTCTGCAACGGATTTTTCCGTCAAAAAACGCCTTTATGTTCAGCACTATCTCGTCAAGACAGCGCACACGAGATTCGTAAGCTCCCCACGACATATGCGGCAGCAGGCATACATTGTCAAGGGAGAGCAGTTTTGTAAAGGGATGCCCCTCTCCAAACGGCTCTTCGGAATACACATCCGCGCCGAGCGCCGCAATGCTGCCCGAGAGCACAGCGTCCGCCGCCGCGGCCTCATCCCACACCGCGCCGCGCGCGGCGTTGAAGATAATAGCGTTTTTCTTGGCGAGAGACAGCATATCGCGGCTGACTATGCCGCGTGTTTCATCGCTGAGCGGCAGATGAATCGTTATTATGTCCGATTCCCTCATAAGTCTGTCGAGCGGCACACATTCAAATCCGTCAATCGGTTTTCGCTTAAAGCCGATTACACGGCAGCCGAGCGCCTTGGCTATGGCGGCTACCTCCTTGCCTATGCCTCCGAGACCGATTATGCCCCATGTCATGCCGCACAGCTCATGATAAACCGGCGTGAGGTGATTTTGAACGCCGCCGCGCGTGTAGCTGCCGTCCTTTACGTATCTGTCATATTTGCCTATGTGGTTGGCGAGACCGAGCACTGCCGCAGCCGTGACCTGAGCCACGCTATGCGATGAATAGCCGACCACATTGCACACGGCAATGCCATGTGCGCCGCAGTACGCCGTGTCCACATTGTCATATCCTGTCGCCGTTATGCAGATGAGCTTAAGATTTGCCGCGCAGCAAAGGTTTGCTTCGCCGAGCTTAACTTTGTTGAGTATAATTACATCACAGTCGGCAATGCGCTCCGCCACAAGTTCCGGCGGCGTGGTATCATATTTTACTACCGAGCTGACACCATTTATCTTTTCAAATTTTTCAAAACTCACATCGCCGCCGAGCGTGTCGGCATCAAGAATTACAATTTTCATAAAAAATCTCCTTGTGTCACAGTTTGTCTGTTTGCATATTCTGTCGCCTACCATTCTACCACACATTCGGAATTTATTCAAGCCTAAGCTTTACATATAATCAAATTTGTGTTAAAATATACACATAATATTACACGCAGAAATGAGGAAAAAGGATGAAAAAAATTTTTGTGTCGCTCTGCGCGGCAATTTCGCTGCTATACACATCGGCGTGTGCATTTACCTACCCCACTCCCGACTGGGGTGCGCTTCTTGCCGAAAAGCAGGCAATGGTGAGCGAAGCCGATTTTGAACTCTACACCGAGGGCAGCGGTCAGAACTCCCCGTACTACGGTGCGCGCTTAGAACCGCGCGGTGGTGCGTACATAGGTATGATTGCCGAAACGTCGGACAGCTTTGCGCCGCTCGGCTCGTATCTCACCTACATTCAGGATATGGGTCAGGACGATTTGTACTACCCTGCCAACAGCATGATAAAAAACGGCGACAGCGTTGCTATGGTCGGCTGGACTGTGTTTAATATGTCGTCTGTTGACATGAATCATGTCAAAAATGTTCTCGCAACCCTTAATACATACGGCAAGCCGATGTTCATCCGCTTTGCAAACGAGATGAATGTGTCATCGCTCGGCAACGATCCCGAGCTGTACAAAAGCGTTTTCCGTCAAGCTGCCGATCTGGTGCATCAATATCCGAATTTTGCAACGGTATGGTCGCCGAATGACCTCGGCGCACTCGACAGACCCTTTGAGTATTTTTACCCCGGCGATGAATATGTGGACTGGGTGGGCGTAAGCTGTTATTCAATAAAGTATTTTCAGGGAAACCCCAATGCCGACCCGAAAAGTCAAGTGTATTTTATGACAGGCGACAACGCCTGGGCAACAAACCGCATAAAACCGATAATTGAGTTTATGCGCAAAAACAATATCAACAAACCGCTGATGCTCTCCGAGGCAGGCGTGGCAATAAGCAACAGCTACGGCGAAAACTTAGAGGCCTGGGCAGCTCCGCGTTTGCGCAATCTGCTATGGAACACTGTTATGAAATATCCGCAGATTAAGATGATTAATTATTTCAATACCCACAGGGCGGATGAAACGGAAAAATTTGATATATCCGGCTATACTTACGCTGAAAATATCTTTGCCGAGGCAGCAAACAGCGGAGCGTATATCCGCAGCGCAAACGGAAGCCCGGGTTTTGTGTTTGCACCGGCATCATACGGCGAAACCCTCGCCGCAGACGACAGCGGCAATGTGAATCTGTACACACTCGCCCATATACCCGGCAGCGACAGCTTTGCGGTTAATTACGCTATTGACGGCAGCTGGTATCACTGTGCAAACGAGATTCCGTACAAATGCACATTAAACATCAGCACGCTTGCCGACGGCGAGCATACGGTACGCATATGGGCATACAATTATGACAAAAGCTATACCTTGGTGAAGAGCGGCAACGCAATTCGTTTCGGCGGCGCACCCGACCCGACCGTTGCCGCGATGCGCGGCGAAATATCCGTGGAGTTGAACGGCGAAAAACTTTCGTTTGACACCGCGCCAATGCTCATAAACGACCGAACTATGGTTCCCATGAGAAAAATTTTTGAATCTCTCGGCGCAGCGGTTGACTGGGACGAAGCCACCCAAACCGTGACGGCAACGCGCGGCGGCACGGTAATCAGACTTCAAATCGGCAGTGAACGAATGACTGTCGGCGGAAGCGAAAAAAACCTTGACGCACCGCCGCAGCTTATAAGCGACAGAACCCTTGTTCCCGTGCGCGCAATCAGCGAAAGCCTCGGCGCGGATGTGGACTGGGATGAAGCGTCGCAGACGGTTATCATAAAAGATAAACAATAAGTGATTTTTCAACAGAGGTTCGGGAGTGTGCGCGCACACACACCGAACCTCTGTTTATTTCACCTTATCAAAATAATCGCATATTCCCAAAAAGAGCGCATACGCCACCCTGTCGCGGTATTCATCCGTCGAGAGCAGCCGCTCTTCCTCTGCGTTGGACAAAAATCCGCACTCCGCAATGACTGACGGCACACTGCTGTCCTTGAGTATCACAATACCTTTTTCTGCCGGTTTGGCAACGCGGTTGTTGGACGAATCGAGCAGGGTTATCAGCTTATCTTGCAGGCATTCGCCGAGTATTCGGCTCTGCGCCGGAGATGACGCATAAAACACCTGTGCCCCTTTGTAGCGGCTGTCGGAAAATTTGTTCATGTGTATGCTGATAAAGGCATCGCACTGCTCGCCCTCTTTGAACTCCCGACGGTTTTTCAGATCGCTGCGCTTTATGTCCTTTATTTTTGCATTTAGGTCGTCCGCGGCAGCGTTTTCGTCGGCGCGCGTAAGCAGCACCTGTGCGCCGCTGCTCTCGAGCAGTTTTTGCAGGCGCAGCGTTATGTCAAGGTTCAGCCCTTCCTCCACGGTTCCCGTTATCCCCACCGCGCCGCCGTCGGGCTGTCCGTGACCGGCGTCGAGCACTATTACCTTAGAGTTGACGGGAATTGCGCTTGTAACCACAGTTTCGCTGCCCGTCTTTACATAGGCAATCGTCATCGCGGCAAAGATGACCGCCGCAAAAACGGTCAATATATCATACTTTCTAAGCGTCAGAAACAAAAAAATCACTCCCTCACGAAATTATATTCCGCTTCGGGAGTGATTATTATTTGGTTTTCTTCTTTTTGTACACAAGCCTTGTCATAAAATTTTCAATCGCATTAACATTTTTTGCTCCGCCGATGTATCCGGCAATAATCGGAATCAGCGGAAAGACAGCGATTGCCGTGCTAAGATAATTAACATGGCGCACACTGTAAGTAAACCCGACCACGAATTCGCAGAACCATATGCGAAACGCCATTGTAGACAGCCCCGAGCTTATGTCGGCAAAGATGATAGACAAAGCCAATATAATCACATTGAACACCGTGTATGCTCCGGCAAGCACATATCCGTCTTTGTAGGTCATCTTTTGCTCCGCCTCGTCCTCGGACAGATGATTGTTGTGTATCTTAATCATCTTGCGTTTATGGTTTGCAATGTTCCATGTGCAGGTAAAGAGCACATCAAACAGCACCACTATTGCAAGCAGGCTGTATAGCACCTCCCCGAGACGAAAATCTATAATCCCCGGAAACATCATAACAAACAGGAAACACCCGAGCGAGCACGCCGCCTGAGCGCCGAGCAGTTTAAAAAAGTTTTTTATCATAGTATTAAATCTCCATTCGGCTAATCATTGGTTATATTATATCAAGCGTATATTTTTCTGTCAAGTTTTTAGCTTTTTGCCGAAAAACATTAAAAAATGATGAATATAAGCAAATAATATCCCTGTCGCTCTTGACTTAACATTTTTTTCGTATTATAATTAAGTTTATACAATTATATTTGTACAATTCACTATTTAATGCGGAGGGAAAGTTATGATTAAAATTGCGTTTAATGACTCAAAAACAGTTGAGATTGAAAACGGTCTCACAGTCTATGATGCCATCAAAGCGTACGACTCCGAGCTTGCAAAAATCGCTCTGGGTGCGCTTGTTGACGGCGAGGTGAACGAGCTTACCCGAACTTTGGACACCGACTGCACCGTGACCGTGCTTGATTTTTCAACAGATGAGGGAAAGCGTATACTTCGCCATACCGCATCGCATATACTGGCGCAGGCTGTAAAACGTCTCTATCCGGAGACGAAGCTTGCCATCGGCCCGGCCATAGACAACGGATTTTACTATGATTTTGACAGAGAAGAAGGCTTTACTGCCGACGACCTGAAAAAACTTGAAGCGGAGATGAAAAAGATTGTAAAAGAAAATCTCCGTCTCGAAAGATTTACTTTGCCGCGTGACGAGGCAATCAAGCTTATGAAAGACAAGGACGAGCCGTATAAGGTTGAGCTCATAGAGGATTTGCCCGAGGGAGAGGAAATCTCTTTTTACAGGCAGGGCGATTTTGTTGACCTGTGCGCAGGCCCTCACCTTTTCTCTACCCGTGCGGTAAAGGCTTTCAAGCTCATGAACGTGACGGGCGCATACTGGAGAGGCGACGAACACAACAAGATGCTGCGCCGCATCTACGGCACTGCATTTACCGATAAAGAAGAGCTTGCCGCTTACCTTACTCAGCAGAAAGAGGCAAAAAAACGCGACCACAACAAGCTCGGCAGAGAGCTTGGCTTTTTCACCACGGTTGACATTATCGGTCAGGGATTGCCGATACTTCTGCCAAAGGGTGCAAAGGTTATTCAGATTCTCCAGCGTTTTGTTGAAGACTATGAATACGAACACGGCTGGCTGCTCACAAAGACTCCATACATGGCAAAATCGGATCTGTACAAACTCTCCGGTCACTGGGATCACTATCTCGACGGTATGTTCGTCATGGGCGATCCGGATGACAAAGAGGTGTTTGCGCTGCGCCCGATGACCTGCCCGTTCCAGTATCAGGCGTATCTCAACAGGCCGAGGAGTTACAGGGATTTGCCGCTGAGATATAACGAGACATCGACGCTTTTCAGAAACGAAGCTTCGGGCGAGATGCACGGACTTATCCGCGTGAGACAGTTCACCATATCGGAGGGTCACCTCATGTGCAGGCCCGACCAGCTTGAACAGGAATTCCGCAGCTGCCTGGAAATGACTAACTATATGCTTGAGACGCTCGGTCTAAAGGAGGATGTTTCTTACAGGTTCTCGCAGTGGGATCCCAACAACACCGAGAAATACATCGGCACGGCAGAGCAGTGGGATGAGGCGCAGGGCACTATGGCAAAAATCCTCGACCACCTCAAGATTCCGTACAAAATCGGCATAGATGAGGCGGCGTTTTACGGCCCCAAACTCGACATACAGATTAAAAATGTGTTTGGAAAAGAGGATACTCTCATCACCATACAGATTGACCAGATGCTTGCCGAAAAATTCGGCATGGAATACACCGATTCCGACGGCACAAAGAAGAATCCGTATATCATCCACAGGACATCAATCGGATGCTACGAGAGAACTCTTGCCCTGCTTATTGAAAAATATGCCGGTGCTTTCCCGACATGGCTTGCACCGACGCAGGTTCAGATTATCCCCGTGTCCGAGAAACACTTTGATTATGCCGAAAAAATCACGAAGGAACTGCGCGACAGCGGCATAAGAGCGGAAGCCGATTACAGAAACGAAAAGCTCGGCTACAAGATAAGAGAAGCGCAGCTTGAAAAAGTGCCTTACATGGTAATCCTCGGCGACAAGGAGAAAGACCAGAGCAATATCTCGGTTCGCTCGCGCCACGAGGGTGACCTTGGTGCGTCCTCTGTTGAGGATTTCATCGCAAAAATTAAGGATGAGACTGCCAAGAGAACGCTTAATATATAAAAAACGTAAAATCACATGGGGTACTGCTCGCAGGCAGCAGTACCCCATTAGCTGTTTTAATCTATCTATACGGAGCTTAGTTTATGAACGCATTTTTTGGACATCTGTCCACGGTACTTAATCACAAAAGACTTGTATTCCTCCACGCCGCAAGGCTCGGGCTTATCTGGCAGGGAATCATGCACGATATGTCAAAGTTCTCTCCCACCGAGTTTTGCGCCGGAGTTCGCTACTATGCGGGCGGCAAACGCAGTCCGAATGAAATAGAGAGGGAAAACCACGGCTATTCATCGGCTTGGCTGCACCACAAGGGGCGCAACAAACATCATTTTGAATACTGGACGGACTACAACAGAGCCGAGCATAGGATAATGCCCGTTCGTATGCCGTATAAATATCTGCTCGAAATGCTGTGCGACAGACTTGCGGCAAGCAAGGTGTATCAGGGCAAAAACTACACCGACGCACACCCTATTGAATACTTTCTGCGCGGCAAGCCAAACAGAATCATTCATCCCGCAACCTCGGACGCTATTGAGGAACTGCTCGCCATGATACGCGACAAAGGCGAAAAATATACATTTGACTATATAAATAAAAACATAAAAAAACTTGAGGAAGAATATAATAAACACGATATATTTTAACGAAAGGCGGAAAAATATGAGAGCAAAACGCATAATATCAATTATTGCAATGCTTATTTTGCTTTGCGGCTGCGGCACAAAACAAGAGGATTTTCCGCGCAGCGGCAAACCGCTTGTGATAGCGACCATATTTCCGCAATATGATTTTTTAAGACAAATATGCGGCGACCGCGCCGATGTACGTATGCTGATACGCCCCGGCAGCGAGAGCCACAGCTACGACCCGTCGCCGACAGATATTATCACTATATCACACGCCGCGCTTTTTGTCTATGCCGGCGGTGAGTCCGACGCTTGGGTGAAGAAACTGCTCCAATCCGATGAGCTGTCCGACGTGACATCTGTCGCCCTCACCGACCTTGTGCCCACCGTTGCCGAGGAGATAACCGAGGGTATGCAGCACAGTCACGCCCACGTTGAGAATGACGGGCACCGTGATGATGAAAACGGCAGCCATGAACACGAGCTTGAATATGACGAGCACGTGTGGACATCGCCGAAAAATGCAGCGATTATCTGCAATCGTCTGTGCGAATATATGTGCGCGGCAGATGAGAAAAATGCCGATTTGTACAAAGAGAACTGCAAAAATTACGTTGAGAAAATAAACCGAATTGACGCACTTGCCGCAGACGCGGTGAAGAATGCGGCGCGCAAAACAATAGTCTTTGCGGACAGATTCCCCGTCCGCTATTTTACCGAGGAATACGGACTGAAGTATTATGCCGCCTTCCCGGGCTGCGCGTCAGAGACAGAGCCGTCTCCGTCAACGCTGATTTTTCTCATAGACAAGGTTCACAGTGATGACATACCGGTCGTTTTCTACCGCGAGTTTTCCAACGAAAAAGTCGCCGATTTGGTCTGCGAATCCACAAATGCAAAAAAACTCCTGTTTCACTCCTGCCATAACGTAACGGCAGATGAGTTTGATGCCGGTGTGACATATGTTGACATTATGCAAAACAACGTTAATAACTTGAAGGAGGCGCTTAACTGATGCCGCTTATAAAAGCAACAAACCTGTCGCTTGCATATGACGGCAGGACTGTCGTAGATAACCTGTCGTTCACGGTCTGCAAGGGTGATTATCTGTGTGTAATCGGCGAAAACGGCTCCGGCAAAAGCACACTCATAAAAGCGCTGCTATCGCTTATACAGCCGTGCGGCGGCAGCCTTGAATACGGCGGCGGACTTGCCAACACCGAGATGGGCTATCTGCCGCAGCAAACTCAGGTACAGAAAGATTTTCCCTCGTCTGTGTTTGAGACGGTTCTCTCCGGCTGCCAAAACAAGCTCGGCTTTTTGCCGTTTTACACCGCAGCCCACAGAAAAAAAGCGCTTGACGCACTGCGCACCCTCAAGGCAGAAAACTTAAAAAACGCCTGCTATCATGAGTTATCCGGCGGTCAGCAGCAGAGGGTGCTGCTTGCAAGGGCAATGTGTGCAACAGACAAGCTGCTGATTCTCGATGAGCCGACAGCAGGGCTTGACCCGAAAATTACGGCGGATTTTTACTCAGTGATTAATGAAATAAATAAATCCGGCATAACCGTCATCATGGTGTCGCACGATATAAGCGCCGTGGCGGAATATGCATCTCATATACTCCACCTAACCCACAGCGGATATATATTTGACACTGTGGATAATTACAAAAATAGCAGGTACGGAAAAATCTATCTCGGGGGTGACAGCAGTGATTGACAGCATTATCAAAATGTTCTCCTACACCTTCATGGTCAGGGCGCTCGCCGTCGGCATACTGGTGTCGCTGTGCTGTGCCCTGCTCGGTGTTACGCTTGTGCTCAAGCGCTATTCCATGATTGGCGACGGTCTCTCTCACGTCGGTTTTGGCGCACTTGCCGTGGCAACAGCTTTGGGTATGTCGCCCATGAAGCTCACCATACCCGTTGTCATAATTGCGGCGGTGCTCATCCTGCGTATGAATACATCCGGCAAGGTAAAGGGCGACTCGGCCATAGGCATACTCTCCGTGTCCGCGCTTGCAATAGGCATTATCTCCGTGTCGGTATCGAAGGGGCTTAACACCGACTTGTACAGCTATCTTTTCGGCAGTGTGCTTGCGGCAAGCGACAGCGACGTTGTGCTCTCTGTTGTGCTCTCGGTGATTGTGATTGCGCTGTACGCCGTGTACTACAACCGAATTTTTGCAGTGACGTTTGATGAGACATTCGCCCGTGCCAGCGGCACAAATGTAGGTTTTTACAATATGCTGATAGCCGTGCTCACGGCGGTAACGATAGTCCTCGGCATGAGGATGATGGGTACGCTCATCATATCAGCGCTGATAATCTTCCCTGCCGTCACATCGATGCGCCTGTGCAAGAGTTTCCGCTCTGTCACACTATGCTCGGCGGCGCTGTCGGTCGTGTGCTTCTGCATAGGTGTGTATGCATCATATGCCTACGACCTGCCGACAGGCGCGGCAATAGTTGTTGCAAACCTTGTGATGCTGATTCTGTTTTCGGCGGTGAAAGCAGCCGCAAAATGGACAAATTAGGAAAAAGGATAATTTACATATGAAAAAGTCATCGATTTTTGTGTTTTTAATAATGTTATTTACGTATGCATCCGCTCAAAGCAACGCGCTAACCGCGCCGCAGACAGAGGGCGACCTCTCCCCTGTTAATTTGCGCGGCGGCGCTTCGCTCGGCGCACCTGTGCTCTCGGCTGTGGATATGTTCACTCCCATAGAGACAAACGCCGCCGAAAAC
>CAJLYL010000034.1 GCA_905210855.1 uncultured Clostridia bacterium | reverse complement strand
TGACTACAAGGCAAATATCGGATATCATAGAAGATATATACGGTTTTGAGGTAAGCGAAAGCATGGTTACTGCCGTCACAAACAAAATACTGCCTCAAATAGAGGAGTGGCAGCAAAGACCGTTATCAGCGGTATATCCAATAGTTTTCATTGATGCAATACATTTTTCCGTGCGTGATGAGCATATTGTGAAAAAGATAGCTGCATACATAATTCTCGGCATTAATGATGAGGGCAAAAAAGAGGTATTGAGCATAACCGTAGGGGAAAACGAGAGTGCAAAATATTGGCTTGGTGTATTAAATGATCTTAAAAACCGAGGAGTACAGGAAATATTAATTCTATGTGCTGACGGTCTATCAGGGATAAAAGAGTCGATTGCAGCAGCATATCCGAATACCGAATATCAGCGTTGTATAGTTTATCAGGTACGAAACACTTTAAAATATGTTTCAGAAAAAGACAAAAAAGCATTTGCTAATGACCTAAAGAGTATATACCATGCGCCAAATGAAGAAAGTGGCTATAAGCGTATGCAGGCTGTCACCGAAAAATGGCACGACAGATATCCGAATGCAATAAAACGCTGGGAAGAAAATTGGGATGTCATATCGCCGATGTTCAAATTTTCGGCCGATGTCAGAAAGGTTATGTACACAACAAATGCAATAGAAAGCCTTAACAGTGCACTGCGCCGGTTAAACAGCCAAAGGAGCGTATTTCCAAGCGATACCGCACTTTTGAAAGCATTGTATTTAGCGACATTTGAGGCAACAAAGAAATGGACAATGCCGCTCAGAAACCGGGGTAAAATCCGTGCTATATTACAACTAAGGCAGGAAAGCCTAAACTCGGCTATCCTGCCCACTAAAACAGATATTTTGTCATAGAGAAATCTAATTTACAGAAAAAATCTCACACTATCACGACAAGGCATATAAACCTTGCCGTTTTTTGCAGTTTGCGAGCTTGCCGCTGCAAATGACGCTAATTTCGCTGCGGCATGGGCTGATATTCTCTGTTGGCACAAACCGCCTTGTATGCCGGACGGATTATCTTGCCGGCGTTTATCAGCTCCTCCATGCGGTGCGCACTCCAGCCGGATATCCTTGCCGAGGCGAAGAGGGGAGTAAACAGCTCAAACGGTATATCGAGCATATTGTATGCAAATCCGCTGTAAAAATCGATGTTTGCCGAAACTCCCTTGAACATTTTGCGCTTTTTCGTTATTATCTCGGGAGCGAATTTCTCAACCTTTGAGTAGAGCTCAAATTCCTTTTGGAGTCCCTTTTCCTCCGCAAGGCTGCCGACAAATTTCTTAAACAGCCTTGTCCTCGGGTCGGACAGGCTGTATACCGCATGACCGATTCCGTATATAAGACCTGATTTGTCAAACGCCCTGCCCTCGAGCAGCTCGTCAAGATAGTGCATTACAGCGTTGTCGTCGTCCGTGTTGATGCTCTTTTTCATGTCCTCAAACATATTTACCACCTTGATGTTGGCTCCGCCGTGTCTGGGACCCTTCAGTGAGCAAAGCGCTGCGGCTATTGCGGAGTAGGTGTCCGTGCCCGATGACGTTACAACATGGGTGGTAAACGACGAGTTGTTTCCTCCGCCGTGCTCCGCGTGCAGCACCAGAGCCATGTCGAGCACACGTGCCTCAAGCTCGGTGTAGCTGCAGTCGGGGCGCAGCATATGGAGAAAATTCTCCGATATGGAGTAGCCCTGCATGGGGCGGTGAATCACAAGCGAATCGCCTTTGTTGTAGAATTTGTTTGCCGCATAGCTGTATACCGAGAAAATCGGTATGGCGACAATCAGCTGAAGGCACTGGCGCATGACATTTTCGAGCGAGATGTCGTTTGGGTTGTCGTCATAGGGAAACAGCGACAGCACGCCGCGCGTCAGGGTGTTCATTATGTCCGCCGAAGGCGCTTTCATTATTACATCGCGCACAAAATTCTTCGGCAGGGTGTAGAACGATGCAAGGAGGTCATTAAAATCGTCAAGCTGCTTCTTGTTCGGCAGCTCGCCGGTGAGCAGAAGATAGGTCACCTCTTCAAAGCCGAAACGCTTGTCCTTCATAAATCCGCCTATTATATCGTGTATGTTTATTCCTCTGTAATACAGCTCGCCGTCTATCTGAATCTCTTTTCCGTCAACGATTTTTGTTGAGCGGATGTCGGATATCTCCGTCAGCCCGGCAAGCACTCCTTTTCCGTTTTCATCGCGCAGCCCTCTTTTTACGCCGTATTCGGCGTAGAGAGACTTGTCTATTGTGCAGGAGGCTTTACATTTTTCAGTGATGCTTTTTATCTCGTTTATCATAATTGTCCTTTTCCTTTCATTTTGTTGTCATTATTGTACCATATATCGTCGAAAAAGGCAGCAAAAAAGGGAAAGCACGAAGATGCCTCTTTTCTAATGAATTTTAGAACAAGTGGAAACTTACCACCACTGCCGCGAACACTATCGAAACCGTGCTGAGCAGTTTAATGAGTATGTTTACCGACGGACCTGCGGTGTCCTTGAAGGGGTCGCCGACCGTGTCGCCGACAACAGCCGCCTTGTGATTCTCCGAGCCCTTGCCGCCGAAATTGCCCGCCTCGATATATTTCTTGGCATTATCCCAGCTGCCGCCGGAGTTTGCCATCATTATTGCAAGCACAAATCCTGAGACGAGCGCGCCTGCGAGCATACCTACAACTCCGTCCGGCCCGAGGATGAGACCTACCGCGAGCGGAGCGATTATGCCTATGCAAGCCGGCAGAATCATCTCTTTAAGCGATTCCTTGGTGCAGATGTCTACGCATTTTGCGTAGTCTGCGTCCGCCTTGCCCTCCATGAGACCCTTAATCTCTCTGAACTGACGTCTTACCTCGACAACAACCTTTTCTGCCGAGCGTCCCACCGCGGACATTGTGAATGCGGAGAACAGGAACGGGAGCATTGCGCCCACAAACAAGCCTATGAGTACGAGCGGATTTGTTATGCTCAGGTTAAATTCAAAACCTATTTGACCGACCTTATCGGTATATGACACTATGAGAGCCAGTGCGGTGAGCGCCGCAGAGCCGATTGCAAAGCCTTTGCCTGTGGCTGCGGTGGTGTTGCCCAGCGAATCGAGCGCGTCTGTTCTCTCTCTTACCTCGGGCTCAAGCCCTGCCATTTCGGCAATGCCGCCGGCGTTATCGGCAACAGGACCGTAAGCGTCGGTTGCGAGAGTTATGCCGAGGGTTGACAGCATTCCGACAGCCGATACGCCCACTCCGTAGAGACCGAGTGAAAATGCATTTTCCGCACCGGAGAAGCCGCCGGCTACCGCATAGCTGACGAGTACCGATATGCCGACTACCACAACGGGAATTGCAGTGGATTTCATGCCGAGTGCAAGACCGTCAATTATGATGGTGGCGCTGCCCGTCTTGGACGATGCCGAAAGCTTGCGTGTGGGTTCATATGAATCCGAGGTGTAGTATTCGGTGAAGAAACCGATAAGCACACCTGCCAGTAGTCCTGAAATGACCGACCAGAAGATATTGAAATTCTCTGCCGGCAGTGCAAGGCGGATGATGATCGCCGCACCGATTGCGGAGAGTATGCTGCTGATGTATGTGCCCTTTCTCAGCGAACCGAGCAGCTGCTTTTGGCTTGCACCCTCCTTGGTGCTTACGAAGAAGGTACCTATTATGGAAGCGATGATTCCGACCGCTGCAATGAGCATAGGCACTACCGCGCCGTTTGTTCCGAGGCCTGCCGCAACGGCAAGTGCGCCTGATGAATACATCGAGCCGACGTAGGATTCGTAGAGGTCTGCGCCCATTCCGGCAACATCGCCCACGTTGTCACCCACGTTATCCGCGATACAGGCAGGGTTTCTCGGGTCATCCTCGGGGATGCCTGCTTCAACCTTGCCGACGAGGTCGGCGCCGACATCGGCTGCTTTGGTGAAGATACCTCCGCCCACTCTTGCAAACAGCGCCATGGAGCTTGCGCCCATGCCGAATGTCAGCAGCGACAGCATGATGTCGTTTATCTCAAGATTGAATATATATTTGAGGATGATGTACCAGATGCTTATGTCGAACAATCCGAGTCCGACAACCGCGAATCCCATAACCGTGCCGGATGCAAAAGCGATTTTGAGACCCTTGTTGAGCCCCTCGCGCGCGCCGTTTGCGGTTCTGGTGTTGGCATATGTGGCAATCTTCATGCCAACAAAGCCGGACAGACCCGAGAAGAAACCGCCCGTGATGAATGCGAAGGGAACAAAAATCGTCAGATATCCGCTCATGGAGCATATCAAAAGGATTACAAAAAGAACAACGAAGAATATGCCCACAGATTTGTACTGCCTTTTGAGATATGCCATGGCACCGCTTCTTATTTTGTTTCCGATGGCTATCATCTTGTCAGTGCCCTCATCCTTGCTCTTTACCATATTGTAGGATACAGCGGAATAGATGAGCGCAATGATTGAAATACCCCATATTATAAACGGGGCAACGTCCATAAATGCCATAAATAACTCCTCCTTTTAAGTTGTCATTCAATTTATTATATCCGCTTAGCGGTTGTTTTAAGCAGGACGAAAAAATTTTACCTTAAAATTTACTTGTATTTATCAGTATATTTTACATTATTATTCCCGTTTTGTCAAGGACTGAAAAGCTTTGAACTTCCATATTTTCAAAATTTTGTCATATATAACATTCAATGCCTGATATCCGAATATTAACTCTTGCTTGCAAAGAACAGCTGTTTATTTCGTGATGTTATAACAGGCGCCTGACATAGCAGCAAACGCCGTAAATGCCCGTTACAAATTAAAAAGGCGGCGAAAACATATAAAATGCCTGTCGCTGCCTTAATATTATTTCAGATTACCCGGATATTTCTGCTTGCGGTAAGTTTTATTCTGTATAAACCGCCTCGCCAAAATTATTATCGTCAAGCCAAGCACGAATATCTGTGCCCGTCGTGCTTGATGTTCCTCTGAAGCCGTTTTTAACCTCTGCATTCGGGCAAGCGCTCCTTATAGCCGATACCGATGATGAAATTTCGCTGCCGCCGCTTGCTGCAAACGGAATAATGGTTTTTTCGGAAAAATCGTAGCTTTCCAAAAAGGTGTCGATAATTGTCGGCGCTACATACCACCAAATCGGAAAGCCGACAAAAACCGTGGTGTAGCTGTCCATATCCGGCAATTTCTTCGCTATTTCCGGACGGGAATCGGGATTTTTCATTTCAAGGCTTGAACGGCTGTTACTGTTCTGCCAATTCAAATCCTCCCTTGTGTACGGAATGCTCGGTTTTATTTCAAATAAATCCGCACCTGCCGCATTTGCAAGCTTTTCGGCATAACGTTTCGTCACACCGCTTGCAGAAAAATACGCTACTAATTTTTTGCTCATTTTAAATTCCTCCTTTTCTTTTTATATTCGTCTTTTTACTTTTAATTTTCTTTTACAACCTCGTATCGCAGATAATCGATGCAAGTTGTTTTTGCTTTGAATGAATTTCATCAAGCGTGTGTTTTCGCTTTTTTGTAAGCATTGCCGTGCGTTTGTCTGCCGTATCTTCAGCTGAAAGCGTCGGCGGCGTAACGAGCAAAAGCTGTGCCGATTTTGTTATATTCTCCTTCTGCGCCGCCATTAAAAAATATTTCAGAGGCCGCAACTCCATATATCGCACTCCGTTTAACATATGTATTATATCAAACCGAAAATGCGCTGTCAACGCGGCGGAGCTGTGAACCGCCGGCGGCGCCGAATTTAAAAAAAGCAAAAAAAATTTGAAATAAGGGTTGACAAAAGCGGTTATTGGTGGTATTATTGTATTAATCAATCAACACAATAACACAGCAGTACAAAAACGGAAAGGAGAGAGCGGCGATGAAATGGAAATTTGACAACGACAGACCGATATATTTGCAGATTGTGGAGCAGTTTAAGCAATTTATACTCTCGGGCGAGGCGGAGCCGGGTGAAAAGCTTATGCCCGTGCGTGAGCTTGCGGCCGACGCCGGAGTGAACCCGAACACCATGCAGAGGGCGCTTGCGGAGCTGGAGCGAGACGGTCTGATGTACACCAACCGCACGAGCGGCAGATACATCACCGACGACAAGGCGGTAATAGACAGGCTCAAGAAGGAATTTGCCCGAAAAAAGCTTGAGGGCTTTTTGGGCGACATGAGCCGCATCGGTCTCGGCGTTGACGAAACGATTGAACTTTTGAGAGAATACGGGGGTAGAAAAAATGGGTGACATGATATTTGAATGTAAGAATTTATGCAAGAGCTACGGCAAGAAGCCGGCGCTGAACAATGTCAGCTTTTCGCTGGAGAGGAGCAGAATAGTCGGCTTGCTCGGTCCAAACGGCAGCGGCAAGACTACGCTTATAAAAATAGCAAACGAGCTGCTTGAGCCGACAGACGGCGAGCTGCTCATCTGCGGCGCCAAGCCGGGCGTGGGCACGAAGAGCCGTGTGTCATATCTGCCGGATTGCGTGGCGCTGCCGGATTGGATGAGGGTGAGCGAGCTTGTGAGGTTTTACGCGCAGTTCTATGCCGATTTTTCGTCAAATAAGGCGGAAAAGATGCTTGATAATCTCGGAGTGGAGAAGGACGCAAGGCTGAAAACTCTCTCCAAGGGAAACAAGGAGAAGGTGCAGCTTATACTGACAATGAGCCGCGACGCGGACGTGTATCTGCTCGATGAGCCTATGGGCGGAGTTGACCCGGCAACGAGGGATTATATACTCAACACAATAATTTCAAATTACAGCGAAAAATCGACCGTGGTTATATCAACACATCTCATAGCGGATGTTGAAAAGGTGCTTGACGATGTGATATTTATAAACAAAGGGGAAATAGCGCTGCAAAGCTCGGTTGATGAAATAAGGAATGCCAAGGGCATGAGCGTGGATGAACTTTTCAGGGAGGTATTCAAATGTTAGGAAAACTTATGAAATATGAATTTAAGGCAAGCGGCAGGGTGCTTTTGCCAATATATGCCGCGGTGGCGGTGACGGCAATACTGTCGGGAATTGCCGCAAAGGTAGTGGATTATTCATTCGCCGATATCGGCTTTTTGCGTCTGCTCGCCGTTATCATCATGGTTGTGTACGGGGTTTTGATGGTTGCCTCGTGCGTGGTCGGCTACATCATTGCAATAATCCGCTTCAAGAAAAATCTGTTCGACAGCGAGGGTTACCTGATGCACACGCTGCCCATAAATCCGGAAACGCACATTTTTTCAAAGCTCATCGTGGCGTGCGTTTATGAGATACTCGGCGTGGTGATTGCTCTCTTGTCGCTGCTTCTCGTCGCTCTGCCGGGCGTGGCGTTTGTCAACTTCGATATTGCGGATATGCTCTATCAGCTTAAGCAGATTTTCGCAATGTACGGCGACGCCATAGTTCTCTACACTGTTGAGGGAATCATATTGGGCTTTGTAGGGCTGTTGTTTTCAAACCTCATTATCTATGCGGCAATAAGCATAGGTCACAGCACAAATGCACACAAGGTTCGCAATTCTTTCGGAGCATACATCGCACTGTACATAGCGGTGCAGATTATTAATTCCGCGGGCTTGGTGAGCACACCGCTCCGCCTGCTTATGGACAATGCCAACAGCGGCGGCATATACGGCGCTTCGCCGTTTATGATAGTGCTTACGCTGGTGAACCTGGCGTATGCGGCAGTGTTCTTCTTCATCACAAGGTATTTCATGAAGAATAAATTGAATCTGCAATAAAAGCAAAAGAATAAGGGCAGCCGGTTTCGGCTGCCCTTGTTTTTTGCTTATTACGCGTTTCTTGTATAGTTCGGCGCTTCTTTTGTGATGGATATGTCATGCGGATGGCTCTCGCGCAGACCTGCTGCGGTCATCTTTACAAATTTGCCGCGCTCTTTGAGCTCGGGTATTGTCTCCGTGCCGCAGTAACCCATGGAGGATCTCAATCCGCCGATGAGCTGGAACACCGTGTCGGAAAGTGCGCCCTTGTAGGGTACACGGCCCTCTACACCCTCGGGAACAAGCTTCTTTGAACCTGTCTGGAAATATCTGTCCTTAGAGCCCTTTTCCATTGCGGCGATAGAGCCCATGCCGCGGTATACCTTGTATTTTCTGCCTTCATATATCTCGGTGTCTCCGGGGCTTTCCTCGCAGCCCGCAAAGATGCTGCCCATCATGATGACGTCCGCGCCTGCGGCGATGGCCTTAGGCAAATCACCGGAATATTTTATTCCGCCGTCCGCGATGACCGGCACACCGTACTGCTTAGCCACTTCGTAAACCATGCTGATTGCCGTAATCTGCGGCACACCCACGCCGGCAACGATTCTTGTGGTGCATATGGAGCCGGGGCCTATGCCGACCTTGACTGCGTCCGCGCCTGCTTCGATAAGCTCCTTTGCCGCCTCGCCCGTTGCGATGTTTCCTGCAATTACGGGAACATTCGGGTAGTGCTCCTTAACGAGTTTAAGGCATTTAATGATGTTCTCGGAGTGACCGTGAGCGGAATCAAGCACGAGCACGTCAACCTTGGCTTTAACCAGTGCATCAACCCTATCGAGCACATCGGCGGTGATGCCGATTGCCGCGCCAACGAGGAGTCTGCCGTTTTCGTCTTTTGCGGCGTTGGGGTATTTAACCGATTTTTCAATGTCCTTTATGGTGATGAGACCTCTCAGCTCGCCGTTTTCGTCAACTATCGGCAACTTTTCTATTTTGTGCCTGCGCAGTATCTCGGTAGCCTCCTCAAGGCTTGTGCCGACGGGCGCGGTGATGAGGTTTTCGTATGTCATTGCCTCTTTAATCTTTTTTGTATAGTCTGTCTCAAACTTGAGGTCTCTGTTTGTGATTATGCCGACAAGCTTTTTGCCCTCGGTAATCGGCACGCCGGAGATCCTGAATTTGCCCATCAGCTCATCGGCATCCTTGAGCGTGTGCTCGGGGGAGAGGAAAAACGGGTCTGTGATTACGCCGTGCTCTGAACGCTTAACCTTGTCAACCTCCGTTGCCTGCTGCTCTATTGTCATGTTCTTGTGGATAACGCCTATGCCGCCCTCTCTTGCCATAGCTATGGCAAGTGCGGATTCCGTAACGGTGTCCATTGCGGAGCTCATCATGGGTATGTTGAGCTTGATTTTTTTCGTAAGCTGCGTTTCAAGGTTAATTTGGTTCGGAAGCACATCGGATTTCTGCGGTATAAGCAGCACATCGTCAAATGTAAGACCTTCGCAAACAATTTTTCCGTCCATATTCTTATCTCCTTTTCCTTTTATCGTTTCTCTTATATTTAATATTTCTATTATACAAAAAACATCAAATAATGTCAATCGCAAAATTAACAAAAAATTATGGGGCATGACATCACATATTTGATATCATGCCCCAAACGGGTCACTGAATTATTCTTCTTGCAAAGCGGAATCTGCCGTTGTAGCTGCCGCCCGACAGCGGAGCTATGCATACGCTGTATCCTGTTCTGGGCGAATGGATAAACTGACCGTCGCCGATGTATATGCCCACATGGGATATCGAGCCCGAGCCGAAGCACACTATGTCGCCCGGCATGAGGTTCTCATATGCCACATACGTGCCCTCGTTTGCCTGGGTGTATGATGTGCGCGAGAGCGATATGCCTATCTGACCGTACACATATTTGACGAAGCCTGAGCAGTCAAATCCGCTCGGAGTTGAGCCGCCGTATACATAGGGAGTGCCGATATAACTTTTTGCCACCTCTATGAGCTGTGCAATCTGCGCGTCTCTTTCCTGCTGAGCCGCAAGCTCCTGCTCGGCTTTTTCCTGTGCTTCTTTTTCTTCTTTAATCTTTACATAGTCGCCGAATATGTATCCGACCTGATCCATAAAGTCTATTTTATACCACGAACCGACCTGCTCCGAGAGAGCAACGCTTGAGCCGTAGGGCAAAAGTCCCAGTGAAGCGGATTCCGTTGTCGGCTGTGTGCGCACATTAAGTGCGTCTGCCGTAATCGTGCCTGTCTTATTGTCTGCGCTTGCTGATGTTGTAAACAACGATACGGCAACAGCTGTCGCTGCGATAAATCTTGCTGTTCTTTTCATTTACAATCCTCCGATTTTTGAATAAATCTGCGCTGAAAAACAGATATGTTTTTGTACTACGAAAACTATTGTAACATATTTTTTGGAGTTTGTCAAATAATTTTAACATTTTCTTAACAAAATTATTTGTTCGCTGCGCTTTGAGCTCCGGCAGTCACTCAAAGCGTTTTGCGGCAAAAGCCACATAAATACTGACTTTTTTAAAGATTAAATTCTTGAATTTTGTCCGAAAATTCCGCAAAATAAATTTTTTTGAGAATGAAATCGCAAAAAATCGTCTTAAATGTTACGAAATGTTACAATTTAAGACGATTTTTTGACTAATATTTTTTAACTTTTATAATGGCGTCCGTCACAGTACCTATGAGTTTTATGCCGCTGTCATAAATGCTTGTTTGTATCATTTGGTTTTTATCGCCGAAGCCGTTTGACATGAGGGTCATCATCGGGCCGTCGCATATGCAGCTGCGCACGATAATCCTCTTTTCATTCATGTCTGCCGCAAGCGCTATGTCGCGGTTGGACGGAGCAAGGCTTGTGTCGGCTATGACATATGTGCCGGCGGGCAGGCCCTCGTTTGCCATGGAGTTGTCGTCAAGCTTGGTACACAGCAGCGCCGAAGTGTCGGAGCGCACATCCGACGGCGCGGTCATGTAACCGTCGCGGATTACCGGATCGCGGCTGACGATGCCTGCGATGTTTGTGATTTTGTAAAAAGGTATTATGTTTGAAGCAACGCTCTGCTGAACAAGGTGCTCATCAAGCTCCGCACCCGAGCCGAACACCGATTCGTCAACTCCGAGCGCCGCGGCTATACTTTTTATCCTCGATGGATTCGGGACGCTGTAAGCCGTTTCGTAGTTGGCTATGGTTGTCGGCCCTACGCCGATTTTTGCGGCAAGCTCCGCCTGAGTCATGCCCAGCTGCTCGCGGAATTTTTTGATTCTGTTGCCTATGATACTGTCGTCCATTTATGTTGCCTCCTGCAATGCTTGTTGCGGTTCGGTCTGTCCGAAAATCCTAACCATTGACTATTCTACCACATCCCTGCGCAAAAAACAATAGTAACATTGCAGCTGCCGATGACATATTATACAATAAATCAGATTTGAGGCCGATTGCGGTCGCCTCGGCTCTGAGAGATATATTTTTCGGAGGTGTGGAAGTTATGTTCGGTAATAATAACTGCTGCAGTGAAATGTTTGGTTCTAATGACGGCATCCTGTTTTTCATCCTTGTGTTCCTTCTTTTGTTTGGATGCTGCGGAAACGGCGGCAACGGTGACGGCTGCTGCAATAACTGATTAAATTCCGGGAGGTAAAGGTTATGTTTAATTTGTTTGGCAATAACGGCTGCTGCAACGGCGAGAGCAGCACAATACTCTGGTTCATAATTCTTGTTATTCTTCTTTTTATGAATAACGACAACGGCGGCTGCGGCTGTGACAATAACTGCTGCTGATACGGAGGTTATATAAATGGGAGATTACTGCAATCCTTGCAACCCCTGCAATCCGTGCGGAAATAACGGCGGCGGATGGCTTGACGGCTACGGCATATGGATAATCATCGCTATCATTGTTATCATATGGCTCTTCGGCGCCAACAATAATAATGAATGTTGCTAAATTAACTTAGAAGAATGCCGCGCGGCAAAATTCGGCGGCAAAAGTGAAGCAATGCACGGATGAGCCCGTGCCCTGCCGTCGCAAAAAGGTGTGCGAAAATGCCTTTTTTGCGGCGGCTTATTTTAAGCGGAATTAAAAATATGCGAAAAAAACATATTATTGTTCAAAAAAGCTTGACATTTGTCTTAAGTTATGATAAAATTTTCTTGCTGATGAAAAGGTCTTTTTTTTTGCGCACATTTTTTGCGCTGCCTTTTCAGAAATCGGTACGGAAAAATCTAAGGAGGTGCCCACAATGAGGACAAAAATCACATTGGCGTGCAGTAAGTGCAAACAGAGAAACTACAATACTATGAAGAATAAGAAAAACGACCCCGATAGAATTGAAATGAAGAAATACTGTCGCTTCTGCAGAGAGCATACAATGCACAAGGAAACAAAGTAATTGAAAGAGTAATTTCGTTTTTGTCGAAAGCGCCGGCGTCGGCGCGTAAATGAGAAACGGTGCGCCGCACCGATTCCTGATTATTAGTGAGGTGACAGACGGTGGCAGAAGTTGCAGAAAAGAAAAAAGGCGGAAATAAATTCGTTAAGTTTTTCAAAGAAGTTAAATCCGAGATGAAAAAGGTTGTGTGGCCCTCGAGAAGGCAGGTTGTCAACAACACTCTCATTGTTATAGCGTCGGTTCTTATCGTCGGCGTTGTAATCTGGCTGCTCGATTTGGTGTTCCAGTACGGTCTGTATCAGTTTATTAAATAAGACATCTGTCTTTGCGAAGTTTTTTCTTTCGCGTGTAAACTGTACGGATATTTACCAGAAAGGGAGGCCGGAGATATGGGCTCGGACAGCATAAGCAAAAATGCTAAATGGTATGTTGTGCATACCTATTCCGGATATGAAAATAAGGTTAAGACAAATCTTGAAAAGATTATCGATAACAGAAGTCTCCATGATTATATAGTAGATATCAAGGTTCCGACCGAGGATGTTGTGGAAACCAAGGGTGACGAGAAAAAGACCGTCACAAGAAAGATATTCCCGGGCTATGTGCTCATCAAGATGGTTATGACGGATGACACATGGTACATCATCAGAAACACAACCGGCGTTACCGGTTTTGTGGGCCCCGGTTCAAAGCCGGTTCCGCTCTCTGAGGATGAGGTTGAGGCTTTGGGCGTAGATGTCAGAGAGATTGTTGCCGATTACGATATCGGAGATAATGTCAGAATCATATCCGGTGCCTTCGTGGACCGCATAGGTATTGTCGAAGGCATAGACAAACCGAACCGCAAGGTTAATGTCGGCATAGTAATGTTCGGCAGAAAAACGGTGCTTGAGCTTGACATCAACCATGTTGAGTCAATATAACGCTCAGTTGATTTGTTATATATCCCGTTTGGCAGACGGGGGGACAAGCTTCTTCATCTGCCGCGGCAAGGGTTATATATAGAGTGGGAGGATGCGTTTGCATTCCGCTTGTTTACCACATTGTTTTAAGGGAGGTGTTCTTAAATGGCACAGAAAGTAACAGGTTTTATTAAGCTTCAGATTGAAGCGGGCAAAGCCACACCGGCACCGCCGGTAGGTCCGGCTCTGGGTCAGCATGGTGTCAACATCATGCAGTTCTGCAAAGAGTTCAACGAAAAAACATCGAAGGATGCAGGTCTTGTAATTCCGGTTGTAATCACCGTATATCAGGACAGGTCTTTCAGTTTTATTACAAAAACTCCGCCGGCAGCTGTATTGCTTAAAAAAGCGTGCAAAATCGAAAGCGGTTCGGGCGTTCCGAACAAAACTAAGGTCGCTACTATCGGCAAGGATGCTCTCAAGCAGATTGCTGAGCAGAAAATGCCCGACCTTAACGCAGCAAGTATCGAATCTGCCATGAGCATGATTGCCGGTACAGCAAGAAGCATGGGAATCGTTGTCGAGGACTAATGCTTGTAGTCAGTGGGAGGAATTTTAATTTTTTGCAAAATTCCGATTAACCACAGAAGGAGGAAACAAAATGCATAGAGGTAAGAAATATTTGGAGGGCGCAAAGCTTATAGAGAAATCCAAGGCTTACGACCCGGCAGAGGCTTTTGACCTTGTAGTAAAGGCTGCAAAAGCTAAATTTGACGAGACAGTCGAGGCTCACATCAGACTCGGCGTTGACTCAAGACACGCCGACCAGCAGGTTAGAGGCGCAGTCGTACTCCCTAACGGAACAGGCAAGAAAATCAGAATGCTTGTTTTTGCAAAGGGCGACAATGTAAACATTGCACTTGAAAACGGCGCAGACTACGCAGGCGGCGAGGAGCTTGTAGATAAGATTAAAAACGAAAACTGGTTTGAATTTGATGTTGTTGTTGCAACACCCGATATGATGGGCGTTGTCGGCAGAATCGGTAGAGTGCTCGGTCCTAAGGGACTCATGCCTAACCCGAAGGCAGGCACCGTAACACCCGATGTTGCAAAGGCTGTTAAAGACATCAAAGCAGGTAAAATCGAGTACCGCCTCGATAAGACAAACATTATCCATTGTCCTATCGGCAAGGTTTCGTTTGGCCCCGAAAAGCTCAACGAGAACTTCACAACCCTTATGTCAGCCATCATCAAGGCTAAGCCGGCTGCCGCAAAGGGTCAGTATCTTAAGAGCGTGTGCGTAACATCTACAATGGGCCCCGGAGTTAAAATCAATTCCTTAAAACTTACTGACTAAAAAAGTATTGACAAGCACTCTTGTTTGTGATATAATTTTTGTTAGTGTCCCGAGACAGTAGGTACAAAAGTAAATCCTACCGAGGAGCGATAGTACTTAGTTTATTATGGGTTTCTCGCGTCTTGGGTGAGGAACCCTTTATTTTTGGTTTTTTGAAATTTTATGGGAGGTGAAACTATGCCAAACGCAAATGTATTGGAACAGAAAAAAGCTGCAGTTGCAGAACTCGTGGAAAAGCTCAAATCCGCTCAGGCAGGTGTTGTGGTTGATTACAGAGGTCTCACTGTTGAAGAAGATACCAAGCTTCGTGCAAAATTCAGAGAAGCAGGCGTTGAGTACAAGGTTATCAAAAACACTCTTACAAGATTTGCAATTAAGGAAGTAGGCTTTGACGCTATGGATGAACAGCTCAACGGCCCTACATCCCTCGCAATGAGTGCGGATGACCCGGTTGCTCCGGCAAAGATTATTTCTGATTTTGCAAAAGAGAATGAAAACATCAAAATCAAGGCAGGTTTCCTGGACGGTAAGGTAATTTCTCTCGACGAGATTAAAACTCTTGCCAACACACCGTCAAGGGATGTTCTTATCGCAAAGATTATGGGCAGCTTGAACTCGCCTGTATCCGCACTTGTAAGAACACTGCAGGCGTTGGTAGACAACGGCGTAGAGCCGGCTGATATCAACAACGGCGCA
>CAJLYL010000033.1 GCA_905210855.1 uncultured Clostridia bacterium | reverse complement strand
TGCGGCAAAACTCCGCACGCGTATTTTTTGCGATTTGCGCATGGAGAGGGCAAAATTTTTTGCTGACGGAGACTCACATGAGCATAGGGGAGATAGCCGCCGCGCTCGGCTATGACGCCGGCTTTTATTTCAGCACGGTGTTTAAGAAGAGCACGGGCAGCTCGCCGCGCGCTTACAGAATGAAGTTTTCGTGAAAAACGAATTGATTAAAACGCTGTGCCGCCTGCGGATTTTCATCCGAGGGCGGCGGAGGAGAAGCCGATAAAAGGTGTTTTTCGGATTTTAAGCAGATTTTTTGATTTTTGTCTTGACATTTTTCGTGTTATAATGTATAATATCAATGTTGTGAATTTGATACAGGGGTATAGCTCAGTTGGTAGAGCATTGGTCTCCAAAACCAAGTGCCGAGGGTTCAAGTCCTTCTGCCCCTGCCAGAAAAAAGCACTTGCATTATGCAAGTGCTTTTTTTCAACGAAGTTTGCCGCTGTGCGTCAAGTGAAATTGCTGCGCCGTGAAATGCACCTACGGTGCGTGAAATATTCGCTTCGCGGATGTTAAAAGGCAAATTTCATTTTACATGATACCGTTTTATTTGTATTCTTGAAATATATCATCCGGCGTAGCTCCGTAAACAATGATAGTTTTAGGAGATAAGCGTTTTTCAAGTTCCGAAAGTCCGGCTTTAAAATACTCTTTGTCATCATTGCGTTTAATGCATCCGTGCGTTCATACCGCAACGTCTTACCTTTTTCTATGCCATCAAAACAAAATTCATGTGTTCTCTAATCATTAAAACGAACATTCGGTATGATTTCAATTCCATTATCTTGTAGCCGGTATGCCAAAGCTCTGTTGCGATATGTATTCCCTTCCTGCATGACAAGCGGCATATTGCGATACAGACTAAAATCCGGTGAAATAATACTCCTAAATTTCTTTAAGCGTTGTATGTAATTTTTTGGGGTTATTCCATAATCTCTCAAAATTCTTATCATGTTCATAGAAATGAACCCGTCCATCATAATTCGTCCGACACTGTGCCATTGCCTCAGAAAACGAAATAACCCTGTCCGGAATCAAACTGCTTGTACGCAAAACCGGCAATTCAATTCTTCCGTCGTAATCCGCATTTTCAACCAAAAAGGCATGAAACACATCATAATTCTTATTAAATTTTTCAACTTTCATAAAATGTAGCCCTCCGCAAATCAAAATTTCATTTAATACAGAAAATTTGTCCAAAAGTCTTGATTTTCATTTGCGGATATGCTAAAATAGCCCCACAGTCAGTGGGTGTGCTTTTTGGCATATCCGGAATTGAACACATTAAATCGTTGTTACCAGCAACTTTTTAATGTGTTTTTTCTTACATTCAATACGCTTCACTTATTTCCATATACTGTTTCTATTCCGTAAATTTTCCGTTAAGATACATCTTTTCCAAACTGAAAAACATACGTAAACATCGCATACTATCTGTCATTTCCGATATTTGTATAAATATATGGCGGAACATTATCTTTCTCAACATCCAGAAGATGTGCGGTAATATCCATAACCGCTGTACACAAACTGGATTTACCGCTTCCATTCTTTCCAAAAATCAGAGCCTTCTTTACAATTTTATTATTTACTAAGTCTTTGCAATACGCATAGTCTTTGGTTTGAGACAAGTCCCAAACCAATTGATGCTTAAAACCTTTATAATTCTCAACTTGAAATATTTTAAGCATATTTACCACCTCACAATATAATATTACCACAACTTTACTCAAGTGCTAATAACAATCATTAAGAAAATACAGCAAAGCGTGATTTCGGTGCAATATCAATCATCAGCGGATAATTTTGCGTACATAAAATTCGGATGTGTAATTGTGTCGATAATATCCAACGCTATTCAATATCAAATTCAATATAGCCACAATGAACATTAAATCCACGTCAAAATGGACTTCAAGCAATTCCTAAACCGCAAATTTACCGAAAATCAAGCATTGGCATTATTTCAATTTATTACCTGTTTATTATTCTTGATTTTGCACAAATTATAGCTGTACCAAACATCAAGGAGGTGATTTTAATGTCAGGTAAGCACGTAGTTCCCGAAGCAAAAGAGGCTATGGAAAGATTTAAGATGGAGGCAGCCGGTGAGGTTGGCGTAAATCTTAAAAACGGTTACAACGGTGATTTGACAGCAAGACAGGCAGGCTCCGTAGGCGGTCAGATGGTAAAGAATATGATTAAGAAGTATGAAGCAGATATGGCTAACAAGTAATTGACCCGAAAACATTCATGAGGTTTGTTGCAAAAACGGCTAATGTCATATATATAATGTGATAAACCCGACAGTCTGTTTGATTGTATTGATTCAATACAATTAAACAGACTGTTTTTTGTGATATGTATTAAATTTTAAAATATGCATATTAATAATAACGAAAGGATGTGCATTTGACTTGAAAAAGAAAATATTCAAGATGTTTTTGACCGTTGCGGTGCTTTCTGTGACTCTTATGTTTGCATCGTGCGGAAATGACAGCAACACGGACAACAACGGAGCCAACAACACAACAACGACAGACAATGCGGACGGAGCAAACAAGACCGGCACAACAGAGAATAACGCAGGCTCTGACATGAAGCAGAATATGGACAAAATGGGAGATGACATCAAGGACGCAACAAAGGATACTGCCGACGGCATGAAAGACGCCGTTGAGGACACTGCTGACGGCGCAAAAAAAGCTATGGATGACGCCGGAAACGCAATGAAGGGCAATTAAAAAAACAAAAAACACGGTGCGGTAAAATGAATTTTGCCGCACCGTGTTTTTTTACTTGGTGTTTATGAAAAAATCGCCCACATCGCTGTAATAAGCCGACATATTCGGTCGGGTGGTTCCCTTGACCCTGTTGCTGACAAACAGAGCCGTGTTTGTGTGGAACAGCGGAATCTGCGGTACATTCTCTAGGAAATATTTTTTCAGGTTATTGTATACGATAGACGCATTTTCGCTTGATTCGTTTATCATGTCAAAATTGTTCAGCAGGCTGTCAAACTCGCCGTTTGAGAATATGCACAGATTTTGGGCGGTGCGGTACTGCGAGTTGAACATAAAGTCTGTGTTCATGTTGTTTTGCATTACCACCTCGCCGATGTACAAATCATAATTTCCCTCGGCTATGCGCTGACGGTAGCTGTCGAAATCCACGCTTTGCAGCACAACCGTTATGCCGTACGGCTCAAGCGCCTTTTTGATAAACTGCGCAGCCCTCTGCTTCTCCTTACTCTCGGAATTGCAGAGCAGATACACCGAGAATTTGTATTTGTTCATCTCGGGCGCCTTCTGCGCTGTGTCGGTGCTGCTTTCTGCATCCTTGGGCTTGTCGCCGTTGTTTGATTTGACCTCGTTGTAGTATGCCGAGGCGATGACCGGCAGCTCAGCCGGTACGGCATGGTTGAAGATAACGTCTGTCACAAGCTCTTTTTTGTCGAGCATGGCGTTTATGTCCCTGCGTACCGCGGCGTCCGCGAGATTCTCATTGCCGGTGTTTATGCCGATGTAGGTGTACCGCGGCGAACCCGTCTCATATGTCGTCACATCCGATGTGAAGCTGAATTCGCCCCAGTTGCTGCCGTCTGTGGTGTACATATCAATCTCGCCGGCGTCGAATGCATGGAAAATGTCGTCCGAGTTGTGCATGAAGCTGATTTTTATGCCGTCGATATATGTCGTGCTGCCGCCGTGCCAGTTGTCATAGCGCACGCAGGTCATGTATTTGCTCGGAATCTGTCCCTCATATTTGAACCGCCCCGTGCCTATGGGCACAAAAGCGCTGTTCTCCGCAGCAAACGACTCCTTTGTAAGCCCGCTCGGCAGTATGGGAAAATCGAGGTTGTTCACAAAATCGGTCTGCGGAGATATTAGCTCAACCGAGACGGTTGAAGCATCGACAACGGTGCATGAGAGCACGTTTGACAGCATATCGGTGTAGGGCGTGGGGTAGGTCTTGATGTAGTTAAACGTTGCCGCAACATCGTTTGCATCAAACGCAGAGCCGTCATGAAACGTCACATTCGGCTTGAGCTTGATGGTGTATATCTTGTTTGAAGCCGACACGGTGAAGCTGTCTGCAAGCACCGGAGCCGCGCGCAAATCGCTGTTTGCCTTAAACAGCCCCTCGTACACCGTCATGAGCACATCGCGCACGTTGCGATACTGCGTGGACAGCGGATTGAGCGTATCGGGCACAAAACAGGCGAGGCGCAGCGTGCCGCCACTCTCGGGGATATATTCGATTTGGTTGGGCTCGTTGCCATCGCCGTCCTGCTCCGCGGTGCTGCTGCAGGCACACAGCGAAAAAATCATTGCAAGCGTTGCGATTAATGCAATTATGCGATTTTTGTTCATCAAATCACTCCTTAATCCGTATAAAGGATTCTCTTGATACCGGTGCATCGGTTTGTTTCATCGTCTGTCGTCACAATTATGCCGCAAAGCTTTGCTTTGCCGCCGGCGTGGTCGAATTTCTGCGGCATCGAGGTGAGGAATCTTTCGATAATGACCTCCTTGGACACTCCGATTACGGAGTGAACAGCCCCCGTCATGCCGATATCCGTTATATATCCGGTGCCGCGCGGCAGAACGGTCTCGTCAGCCGTCTGCACATGGGTGTGTGTCCCGAACACACAGGTTGCCCTGCCGTCGAGGTAGTAGCCCATGGCTATCTTTTCGCTTGTCGCCTCTGCGTGAAAGTCAACAAGGATGATGTCGCATTTGTTCTTTATACGCTCAATTTCCCTGTCCGCTGCGCGGAATGGGCAGTCTATGTTAATGAGATTCACCCTGCCCATCAGGTTTATTATACCCACTTTTTTGCCCTTTGCACCTATAATCATGCTGCCTCTGCCCGGGGTTCCCTCGGGGTAGTTTGACGGGCGAATCACATTTCTTTCGCTCTCCATTATCCGCACGATATCTTTTTTCCCGAAGGTGTGGTTGCCCATGGTGAAGCCGTCAACTCCGGAATCGAGCAGCTCCATGTAATCCGCCTGGGTCATGCCGTTGCCGCCGGACACATTCTCCGCGTTGGCTATGCACAGGTCAATGTCACAGTCATCCTTTATTCCGCGCAGCACCAGAGAGGTGTAATCCAGGCCGCATGAGCCGAAAATATCGCCTATTATAAGTATGTTCAATTAAAATCACCTTGCCTTATAAGCTGCCGCAAGGCGCGGCACAATAAAAAAATCGGGGCTGAAATGCATTGTCCGGGCAAGCCGGTGCGCAAACAGCCCCGTGTATTTATGTTAAATTATTTTGCGTAATCTACTGAACGGGTTTCCCTGATGATATTTACCTTTATCTGACCGGGGTACTCCAGCTCACTTTCAATTTTCTTGACGATATCCCTTGCGAGAAGTACCGTTTCGTCCTCCTTGACCTCATCGGGCTTAACCATGATGCGAATTTCTCTGCCTGCCTGAATTGCAAAGGATTTTTCCACTCCCTTGAAGGAGTTTGCAATCTCCTCGAGCTTCTCAAGTCTCTTGATATACGTCTCGAGGTTTTCTCTCCTTGCGCCCGGGCGGGCTGCGCTTATGGCATCGCACGCCTGAATTATGCAGGCAATGACGCTGTTTGCTTCAACGTCGCCGTGGTGCGCGGCAATCGCGTGTATAACCTCGGGTGATTCATGATATTTTTTGGCGATATCCACACCGATGTCAACATGGGAGCCTTCGATTTCGTGGTCGATGGATTTGCCGATATCGTGGAGCAGACCTGCTCTCTTGGCAGTTTTGATGTCCACGCCCAGCTCTGCAGCCATTATGCCGGCAAGGTGGGCAACCTCGGTGGAGTGCTTGAGAACATTCTGTCCGTAGCTTGTGCGGAATTTCATTCTGCCGAGCAGCTTTATGATTTCCGGGTGCAAGCCGTGAACTCCTGTTTCAAACGTAGCCTGTTCGCCCTCCTGTTTAATGATGGCGTCAAGCTCTCTTCTCGATTTTTCGACGGTTTCTTCAATTCTCGCCGGATGGATTCTGCCGTCAACAATGAGTTTTTCAAGAGCCATTCTTGCAATCTCGCGCTTTATGGGGTCAAAGCATGAGAGGATAACCGCCTCCGGCGTGTCGTCTATGATAAGGTCGATTCCCGTAAGTGTCTCCAAGGCTCTTATGTTTCTTCCCTCTCTGCCGATTATGCGTCCCTTCATCTCGTCGTTGGGGAGTGACACAACGGATACCGTTGTCTCGGCAACATGGTCTGCCGCACATTTCTGTATGGCAAGGCTGATGATGTTGCGCGCCTTTTTCTCGGCTTCGTCCTTCGCCTGAGTCTCAATGTCCTTAATCATGATTGCCGCCTCGTGCCTTACCTCTGTCTCAATGTTCTTGAGCAGATAGTCCTTGGCTTCGTCAACGGACAATCCCGATATTCTTTCAAGAATTTCAAGCTGTGCGTTTTTAACCTTTTCGGTTTCCGCCTTGAGTGCGTCAGCTTCTTTTATCTTGCGGCTGAGCAGCTCGTCCTTTTTTTCAAGGTTGTCGCTCTTTCTGTCGAGAGCTTCCTCTTTTTGCTGAATGCGGCTCTCCTGCCGATTCATCTCTTTGCGTCTCTCTTTTGATTCTCTTTCAAATTCTGCTCTGCTCTTGTGGATTTCATCCTTGGCTTCGAGCAGAGCCTCTTTTTTCTTTGTTTCGGCTGCCTTTTCAGCCTCGGCTATGATAGCCTTTGCTTTTTCCTCGGCGCCGCCTATTTCTGCTTCCGCAATCTTCATCCTGTACAGCTTTCCGCCAAAGAAAGAGCCTACACAGGCGAGGATTGCGGCGATTCCTATTATTAGATAAATCAAATTCTTTTTCTGCCTCCTTTTCATTAGAAATAATTCAAAAGTTTTATTACACAAAAATATAATAACATACTCTATTATTTTATACTATTATTACATTCCTGTCAATAATAATTGTTGATTTTGCATAAAATTTTCTTTCAAATCATATTTTTGTAAATTATCACGCCAAATTATGAGCCGATTTTGCCGCATTTACGCAGTTTCGCATAAGCGTGGCGCGGGTCATGGGGCCAACTCCGCCGGGCACGGGGGTTATATATGCAGCCTTTTCGCACGCCGCGTCAAAATCCACGTCGCCGCAGAGCTTGCCGTTTTCGTCGCGGTTCATGCCCACGTCGATAACGATTGCGCCCTCCTTTATATAGTCGCCCCTTATGAGCCCTGCTTTGCCCACGGCGGCAACTATCACATCCGCGCTTTGGCAGATTTCCTTTAGTCCGACAGTTTTTGAGTGGCATATCGTCACGGTTGCGTTTTTGTGGAGCAGCAGCATTGCCTGGGGCTTGCCTACAATGTTGCTTCTGCCGACAACCACGCAATGCTTGCCGGTGAGGTCAACTCCCGTCTCGGCTATGAGGTCCATAACGCCTGCCGGAGTGCAGGGCAGGAAGCTGTATTTGCCGGTCATTATTCTGCCGACATTCTCGGGGTGGAATGCGTCAACATCCTTTGAGGGGTTAATCGCGTTTATTATCTTCGTCTCGTCAATCTGCTTTGGCAGCGGCAGCTGAACCAAAATGCCGTTAACCGCGCCGTCATTGTTCAGACGGTCGATGAGGGCGAGGAGCTCTTCCTCGGTTGTGTCCGCGCCGAGACTGTATTCCTCGGAGTGAATGCCGAGCAGCGCGCAGTCTTTTTCCTTGAGGTTGACATAGATGCGCGACGCCGGGTTGTCGCCGACTATGATTACCGCGAGACCGGGGTTTATGCCTTGCTCCTTAAGTTTTGTCACTTCGCCCGTAAGCTCTGTTTTGATTTTTTTTGCGAGGGCGTTTCCGTCCAGAATTGTACATTTCATGATTTGTTCTCTCCTTGTATTTATGCCTGTTATCAGGTCTTATGAGGCATTTTTCGCCGTAGCCGATGAGGTCGTCTCTGCCTGCTTTTTTCAGTGCTTTTTCAACAATATCTCTGTTTGCCGGGTCGGCGTATTGCAGCAGCGCTCTCTGCATTCTTTTTTCCTCGGGCTCCTTTGGCACATACACCCTCTCCATGGTGAGCGGATCAAGACCCGTGTAGAACATACAGGTTGACAGCGTAAACGGAGTGGGGTAGAAATCCTGCACCTGCTCGGGGTGCATATGATGCTGCTTGAGATACAGCGCCAGCTCTATCGCGTCGTTAAGCGTGCTGCCCGGGTGGCTCGACATCAGGTAGGGCACGAGGTATTGTTTTTTGCCCAGTTTTTTGTTTATATCATAGAATTTTTTGCAGAAGCGGTCGTAGGTCTGCCGTGACGGCTTGCCCATGCGTTTGAGCACATTGTCCGATATATGCTCGGGCGCGACCTTGAGCTGACCGCTTATGTGGTGCTCGCACAGCTCGTAGAAAAACTCGTCGTCCTTGTCGTTGATTAGGTAGTCGTAGCGTATGCCGGAGCGGATGAAAACCTTCTTCACGCCCGGCAGAGCGCGCAGACGGCGCAGCAGCTTCATGTAGCGTGTGTGGGTTATCTCAAGATTTTTGCACGGCTCGGGGAAGAGGCACTGCCTGTTTTTGCAGGTGCCGCTCTTAAGCTGCTTTTTGCAGCCCGGGCCGTAGAAATTTGCCGTGGGGCCGCCCACGTCATGCACATAACCCTTAAAATCCTTGTCGAGGGTCATCTCCCTGACCTCTGCAACGACGGATTCCTCCGTGCGCGACTGCACTATTCTGCCTTGGTGAAAGGTAAGCGCGCAGAAATTGCACGAGCCGTAGCAGCCGCGTGTGTTCGTCACGCTGAATTTCACCTCGTCTATGGCAGGCACGCCGCCCATGGGTTCGTAAATCGGGTGGTATGTCCTCATGTAGGGCAGGGCGTACACCCTGTCAAGCTTTGCCGGTGTGAGCGGCATCATGGGGGCGTTGGCAACAAGGTATCTGTCGCCGTGCTTCTGCACTAAGGTTTTGCCGCGTATGGGGTCTTGATTTTCGTATTGGATTTTTGTGGCGACGCAGTATTGCTCCTTGCTTTCGCACACAGCCTCATATGACGGCAGCTCGATAAAATCGCCGATGCCGTCCGTGGTTTTTCTTATGTAGCAGCAGCCTTTGATGTTCGTCTCGGCTATGGTTTTGCCGCCGCGCAGGGCGGCGGCAAGTTCGGCGATAATCTTCTCGCCCATGCCGTAGGTGAGCACATCGGCGCGCGAATCGAAAATAAGCGAGCGGCGCACCTTGTTGCTCCAGTAATCGTAGTGAGCAAAGCGGCGCAGGCTTGCCTCTATGCCGCCGATAATTATCGGCACGCCGGGGTAGGCGCTGCGTATGCAGTTGCAGTAGACTATGGTGGCGCGGTCGGGCCGTTTGTCCGCCTCGCCGCCCGGGGAGTATAGGTCGCGGCTGCGTTTTTTCTTGTTCACGGTGTAGTGGTTCACCATGGAGTCTATGTTGCCGGCAGACACAAGGAAAGCGTATTTCGGCTTGCCCAGGCGCATGAAATCGTCGTTTGAGTGCCAGTTCGGCTGGGCGATGACGCCCACTGTGAAGCCGAGGTTCTCCAGCACGCGCGTGATTATGGCGTGACCGAAGCTCGGGTGGTCAACATAGGCGTCGCCGCAGACGTACACAAAGTCGAGCTCGGTTATATTCATTTTTTCCATGTCTGCCCGTGATATGGGCAGAAAACTTTTGTCGTGCATGGTGGATACCTCGTTTAAATGAATTGCCTTGCGGCATGAATTGTGCCTAAAGGCGCATGATTATTAATTCCGCATTCCGCATTCCGCATTAATCATTGCCCGTTGCCCTGAGCTCATCATACTGCTCTTTTGTTATCAGCACCTGCCTGGGGCGGTTGCCGTCCGGCTCGGAGATGATGCCGCGCGCCTCCATCTGGTCAATGATGCTGCCGGCGCGGTTGTAGCCTATACGGAATTTGCGCTGAATCATGGAGGTAGACACTGTTCCGTTGCCCATGACAGCCATCTCTATCGCCTCCGGCAGGAGAACATCCGCATCTCCCGGGTTCTCGCCGTCCGGCTCGTATTTATCCTCGCTTTCCAGCTGTTCAATGACAGTTTCGTCATATGACGGCTCGCAGCCGCTCGACACTGCCTCGACAACCTTTTTTACATCCGGGTCGGAGACAAATGCGCACTGCATACGGCTCGGCTTTGTCTCGCCGACGGGCATATACAGCATATCGCCCTTGCCGATGAGCTTCTCCGCGCCGCCCATGTCGAGTATTGTCTGCGAGTCGCGCACGCTTGCCACCATGAATGATATACGGCTGGGCACATTCGCCTTGATGTTGCCTGTGATGAATTTTACAACAGGCCGCTGCGTTGCTATTACCAGGTGCATTCCGGCTGCCCTTGCAAGCTGGGCAATTCGGCACACATAATTTTCCACATCGCCGGGCGCGACCATCATCAGGTCGGCAAACTCGTCTATCAGGATTACTATGGACGGCATCTTGCACTCGGGAGTGCCGTTGCGCTCCATAAGCTCATTGTAGCCCTGAATGTTGCGCACGTTGTTGCGCTCGAATATGGAATATCTGTCGGTCATCTCGTTTACTGCCCAGCCCAGGGCGCCGGTAGCCTTTTTGGCGTCCTTCACAACAGGGATAAGCAGATGAGGTATGCCGTTGTACACGCCGAGCTCAACCTGCTTGGGGTCTACCATGACAAGCTTGACTTCATTCGGGCTTGCTTTGTAGAGCAGGCTCATGACAAGTGTGTTTATGCACACGCTCTTGCCGGCGCCGGTGGCTCCGGCTATGAGCAGATGCGGCATTTTTGCCAAATCCATTATCACCGGCTTGCCGCTGATGTCCTTGCCCAGCGCGACTGCAAGCTTGGACGGATGATTTTTAAATTCCTCGGATTCGAGCACCTCCCGAAGCGTAACCACGCTCGGGTTCTTGTTCGCCAGCTCTATGCCTATGGTGCTTTTGCCCGGGACGGGCGCAACCATGACATCCTTTTCGGCGGCGAGGGAGAGTGCAATGTCCTTGGATAGAGAGGTTATCTGGCTCACCTTGACGCCCTCCGCCGGACGGATTTCATAGCGGGTTACCGTCGGCCCCTGGCTTATCTCCACCACCTGTGCGTCCACCTTGAAGCTGTGCAGAGTCTCAATCAGGTGCTTGGCGTTTTGCTGCAATTCCTCTGTGGAATCGGCGTTTTTCCTTTGCTTGGGTTTTGACAGAAGCTCGGTGGTCGGGTAGGTGTATTCCATGACGGAGTCGCTTTGCTCCGCCGCCGTTGTTTCCATTTCGCGTTTGATTTCGTTGTCAAGCTGCTGTTTTTCCTTTTCCGTCAGCTTTGGCTCGGCGCTCTCGCCCTCAGTTACCTCTATCTCGCGGTCGATGAATTCCTTTTCGCCGTTGCTCTTTATTATCTCCTTGCCGTCGGCAAGGTTTATTGTCAGGTCGTGAGGCATCGGCTCAAAGCGGCTCTCCACATCGCGGATGTGGCGCTCTGCCTCCTTGATTTTTTTCGGGTCAACCTTGACCTCGGTGTGGGCAACTGCGCGGATTTCGCCGTCATCACCCTTGCCGTCGGCAGAGCCTCTGTTCTCCTCCTTGATAATATCTATATCCTCGCGGATAGAGTTCATTGCCGATAAGACGAGCTTTACAAGCCCGTTTATGCACCTTACGACGGATATGTCGAAAATGCAGTTAAACAGAATGATGAACACCGCGATGAAAACTATGTTTGTAAACACGGTGCCTATGACGGGTTTAAGCGGTTCGGCAAGGCACGCGCCGATAAGCCCTCCGCCGGTGCGCAGCGCCGCATAGCGGTAATAGTCGAGAAAGCTTTGCACCTCTATGTGCATAAACAGCATATGAAATATTGCCGTCAGGTCAACAAATGCCGCCAGAGACAAAATCAGCCTTTTGCGCACGGCGCTTTTCTCCTGCGCAAAGAGGAAATATATCATCGCTGCGGCGAGTATCACCGGCAGCAGGTAGGCGCACGTGCCGAACAGCCCCAGCAGCACCGAGGATATGAATGTGCCCACGGCTCCGCCGCCGCTTGAGTATATGCTTATGCCGAAAAATATGCTCAGCGCCGTCACGCAGATTGCTATTATTTCGTAACAGCGTGACATATCCTTTTCGGCGGTTTTTTGCTTCGCGGTTTTAGCCGCGGATTTGGTTGTTTTTTTCGCTGCCATTGTAGTTCCTTTCCTTGTCTATAACATCATTTTAAGGTGAAAATATTATATGTTCTCTCAGCTCTTCTTCCTGAGCCTATCCATAAATTCCTTGTTGTCGCGCGTCTTTATGAGCGTGGAAATGATGTACTCCGTCACGTCGTTGCTGTTGTTGGCAAGGCTTCTGCGCAGCGACCACGCAAACTCCTTCTCTTCATTCGTGAGGATGAGCTCCTCTTTTCGTGTGCCCGATTTGTAAATATCGATTGCGGGGAAAATTCTCCTCTCGGACAGTCTGCGGTCGAGGTGAATCTCCATGTTGCCCGTCCCCTTGAATTCCTCGAATATTACCTCGTCCATTCTGCTGCCCGTCTCTATGAGCGCAGTTGCAAGTATTGTCAGACTGCCGCCGTTTTCGATGTTGCGCGCCGCGCCGAAGAATTTTTTCGGCTTGTGCAGTGCGGAGGGGTCGATACCGCCGGAGAGCGTTTTGCCCGTGGACGGCACGGTGAGGTTGTATGCGCGCGCAAGACGGGTTATGCTGTCGAGCAGAATAACGACATCCTGACCGTGCTCGACGAGTCTCTGCGCCCTCTCGAGTACCATTTCCGCAACCTTAATGTGATGCTCGGGCAGCTCGTCAAAGGTGGAGTAGATAACCTCTCCGTTTATGGAGCGCTTCATGTCCGTGACCTCCTCGGGGCGCTCGTCTATGAGCAGCACAATGAGGTTGACATCGGGATTATTGCGGCTTACGCTGTTTGCAATGTCCTTAAGCAGCGTGGTTTTGCCTGCCTTTGGCGGCGCAACTATGAGTCCGCGCTGACCCTTGCCTATGGGGGCGATTATGTCTATAAGGCGCATTGCGTAGTTCTCCGGCTCTGTCTCAAGTCGGATTCTCTCATTGGGATACACCGGTATGAGCGAGTCAAACGGCTTTCTGTTGATAGCCTTATCGAGAGTTTCGCCGTTGATATCCTTTACATATATCATTGGTGCGGAGCGTTCCTTGATGCCCTTGGGGCGGCAGATGCCGTGTACCATATCGCCCGTTTTCAGGCGAAAACGGCGTATCTGAATGGGCGACACAAAGGTGTCCTCATCCGTTGACAGATAGTTCTCTCCGCGCAGAAATCCGTATCCGTCTTCGCACAGCTCCAGTATTCCCGTCACTTCAAAGGTGTTGTTGTGCGGCTGCTCGCTTTTTTCTTCGCCTTTTTTGGCGTCCTCCTCGCCGGCCGCATGGGCAGGGGCGTCGTGATTAACCGCCGCTTCCGTATCGGCGCTGTGCTCCGTTTCGTCGGCGCTATGCGCTTCGGTGTCGGGTTTATCAGAATTTTGAGTTTTTTCTTCTGTGTAATTTTTTTTCACGGTTATCTTTTCGTTTCTCTCCGCAGGCTGCGGTCGGGATGAAATTTCGTTACTTTGCAAAATTTTATCGATGAGCTCGTTTTTCTTGTATTTGCTTATGTACCTGATTCCGTGTTCCTTGGCGATTTCTTTAATCTGCGCCAGTGTCATTGAGCTTAAGTCTTCTCCGGTTTTAATTTTCATATTACATCTCCGTTAATTAAAATTGGTGAGTGCCGCTGCGGAAACGGGGCACGGTATGGAATAAACAGTAGTTTTTTGCTTTGGGGACAAAAATTCATACTATATTAATTATATCACAGATTTGCACAATTGCATATGTACAAATTTAACTATAATAATTTGAATATATGGCATATTTCCACAACAGATTGACGAAAATAATTATTTGTGGTACAATATATGCAATTGCAGTTTTCTCTCGGAGGAGAAGCCTGTTCGGCAAAGGCACGGAGCGGCATAAAAATTTATGGAAACGGAGGATATTTTATGCGCGGTTTAAGCACGGCAGCGGCAAAACGGCTGCGAAATATAAACGGCTTTTTGAAAAAAATTTCGGCGGACGATGTTGCGGTGCGCGCGGCAGGTGTCAGCTTTTACATCCTTACGGCGTTTTTTCCGTGCGTGATAATAATCTTCATAGCCTCGGGCTACCTGAGCATAAACATTGAAGAAATGCTCGTCAGGCTGGTGGATATGCTGCCGTCCGACATCGGCGACATAATAGAGGAGATGTTTACGAACATATCAATCGGCAGCAGGCTCGTCATTGTGTCGGCGGTGCTTACCATGTGGACTATGTCCAACGCGCTCATAACCATTGCAAAATCGCTCAATGTGTTTTACGAGGCGGACGAGACGAGGAATTTTTTCATATTTCGCATATATGCCTTCGGGCACGCTTTTCTGCTTTTGGCAATGATTCTGGTGTCGCTTGCTGCGTTTGTGTTCGGCGGCGTTGTGGCAGTGCTTTTTGAGAGATTCATTTCGGCGGATTTCCTCGTCATGCTGTGGGAGTATGCGCGATATATTGTCGGCTTTGTTTTTGTGGCGCTGATTTTTGCATTCATATTCAAGACAGTGCCGAACAAAAAGCTGAAATACCACGACGTCATGCCCGGTGCGCTCATCACCTCGGCGGCGTGGCTGGCATCGTCATATGTTTTTTCATTCTATGTAAACAACTTTTCCAGGTATCACATACTCTACGGCTCGTTTGCCGGCATAGTAATCCTGTTTTCATGGACATATCTTACGAGCTTTGTGGTGCTTCTGGGCGGAGAGATAAACGCGGCAATATACATGAAAAAGTGCGGCAGACTGATGTAGAATGAAAAAAATCACGAAAAAAACAAGTTTTTTAAAAAAAACACTTGCAAAATGATTTATTATTTGATACAATATAACTTGTGCTTATAATAAAACGGATAATTAATTGGGAGGTGCATATATATGGCAAAGTGCGATATCTGCGGAAAGGGCGTAACTTTCGGCATAAAGGTCAGCCACTCACACAGAAGGTCAAACAGAACTTGGAAAGCAAATGTAAGATCGGTTAAGGCGCTCGTAAACGGAGCACCCAAGAGAATTCATGTTTGCACAAGCTGCCTGCGTTCAAACAAGGTTACAAGAGCCGTTTGATGAGGTTTTGATTTTTAGCAGATTTAACAGGGAATCGTGAATGTTCCCTGTTTTTTGCTTTTTAAAAAGGATTTTTTGATGAGCGCCTCTGCCTTTTGTGTAAATTTGTACTTCGGCTCGGGGGTATATATTTTATTTTGAAAACACACGCATACCATGCGGCTGCTATCGGTTTTCAAAATAAAATA
>CAJLYL010000032.1 GCA_905210855.1 uncultured Clostridia bacterium | reverse complement strand
ATGGCGCTCGCCGACACACAACATATGCCACTCACCTCTGCGTAGAATCTGCGTTTTTGGCGGTAGGGGTCGATGCTCTCATCGACCCGAGCAAACTAAAAACCACCGCAAACAGCCAAGGTTGCATAATTGTCTCATATGTAAATTGGATTTAACCTGTTTGTAATCTCTCTGTAACATTGATAGTGTATAATTATAATATAAAATTAAGCGAGGTGTAAAGTAATGAGAAAATCCAAAAAGTTAATCGCACTTTTACTCACATCTGCATTTGTATTTGCCCAGCCTGTGGTTTCTCTTGCGGACACTGTTGACAATTCCGTTATATACTCTACTTCAGGCTACGAAACATTGCCTGCAAATTACAGCGGCAATGCGACAAACCTGATTTTTGTGAAGAACCCGGCTTCGCTGGTTTCATCTACCACTACAAAATCATATGTTATATCCGCGGTTGCCCAGTCGGGAACAAATGTTGCGCTCTATGCGTACAACTCCGCCGAGGGCAGATATGAAAAGATGTATACCGAGGGCGGTGTTGCCATGCAGTCATCCGTCGGTGCAAGCGGACTCTATGCACAGTCGGTAAACCTTAATTCGGGCAAAAACAGCATCATGGTTGTTGCGTCCGGTGCAGGCGGCACAGAGGTAATCAAGCTTGACATCACCTTGAACCAGGGCTTTGTCAACAAGATTAAATCCTTTACTGTCGGCATATCGCAAATTTTTAAATAAGTCATGAAGGAACACGTTAAAAGCTGCTTGTTATTTTTACTGATAATGAGCAGCATTGTTCTTACTGCGAATATGTGGTTCAGCGGCGGATTACGGTCAGACGGCTATAATCCTTTTTTCGATGTCTCAAAGATATTTGATTTTAAGCCCAGGAGCAAATCGTACTACCTTTCCAAAGAAAACATTTCCTATCCGGAAAAAATCATAGTAAACAATCTTGAAAAACGCAATTTATATGCGCACACCTCCGATGAATACGCGGACATAGTTGCCGATGTTCTCGACACGGTGAAAAAGGGGCTCTCCGGCGCGGAGTTTTCCGCGGCAAATTTTGATGAGTGGAACGGAGTGCTCAAATCGCGCTCGATATATATATCCTACCCGGTTGCGTACAACACCACACTGCTCCTCGGCATACTCGGGCTGGACAGCAAAAATACCGACGCCTCATCAATACGCGAATTTATAATCGCCCCTTCCGAAAAGGACGGCGTGCTGTCGCTATATGTTAAGGACTACGCCAATGCAAATGTGTACAAAACCCCCGTCAGCTACAAATATGACGATATCTGCCGCGTAATAGACAAGTATGCCAATGATTCCATCAATCTTCTGCCCTATTCATTCGAGCTGAATTTTGATAAATTTGAGAGCGAGAGCGTTGAGCAAAAGGTGGTTATCGAACCGACGGTCACTCTCAAGCTTGAGAGCGAGACGCTGCCGACCATCAAAAGCGAAAACTACCTTGACGGCGTTTACAACAACGTATATCTGTCGTCAAATATTCTCAAATCATTCGGCTACAACACCACCTACACGCGCAAGTACCTTGACAACAACAACACCGCGGTGTATGTGGAGAATTACAGCACACTGAAGATTTATGACAACGGGCTGCTTGAATACAAGGCAATAGACGACACCAAGGGCATCGCCCTTACAGACAGCAATTCGTCAACGCCGTATGACTATTTTGCGGCGTGTGTGGAGTTTGCAAACAGCCTTTGGGACAACGTGCTCCCGGGCGAACCGTTTGATGTCAATCTGACATCGGATATGTTCATAGACGGCAAGGCGCGCAGCTTTACCGTGAATATGGATTACTATGTGGGCGGTTACATGGTTATGTGCGATCTCGACGGCGGCGCGCTGTATTCATCGCTCGCCCACGGCATAGAAATAACCATAAAGGACGGCAAGATAGTTGAATACAGGCAGCTTTTCAACAAGTTTTCAAAGACAAACCAAAGCTTTAACAACGGCTCTGCCATAGACGCCATAGACCGAATGTTCTCGGACAACAGTATAGGCAGCTGTACCATAGCCGACCTAAACCCTGCCTACATCAACACAAACGAAACATGGCTGCCCACATGGATAGCCAAGACGACGGACGGAAAAATAGTTACAATCAGGCGGTGATGATATGAACTGGAAAAACATCAAAACATTTCTGATAATACTGTTTTTGGGCATAAATGTTTTCTTGGCGGTGAGCACCGTAAAAATGCACGGCGCGGACAGGCTGACGGAGCAAAATATTGACGACGCGGCGGCGCTGCTTGAGCAAAACGGCATCTACATAGACAAAGCCATCATTCCGACTGTCCCCGCAAGCCTCGACAGCATAGAACTCTCCAATCCGCTGTTTACGGACAAAAGCATAGACAAATCGCTGATTACCGATTCAAGCGACAGCGGATTCACCGTGCGCATTCCGGCAGACACAAGCGGTATAAATGAGAAAAACGCGGAATCAAAAATCAGCACCGTGCTCAAGAACAACAAATTCAAGGTAAAATCAATTATTCTCTCTCGCGCTGACGGCGGCGACAAAATCACATACAACATGACATCGGAGCACAACGGCATAAAAATATTTGACAACAGCATGACTCTGACGGTGGACGACGGCGCACTGATTCTGCGCGGAACCTGGTACGAATACCGCAGCGAAAGCATTGTGTCGGGAGACAAAAAATCCGTCCATGCCACAAGCGCACTGATAGAGTTTATATCCGCAAAACCGGCTGACGGCAAGGCGGTTACCATAACCGACATATCGCTCGGCTATCACGCCGCAAGCCCCGACAACCGCAAAAATGTAAAAACAATTTCGGCATCGCCGTGTTACAGGTTGACAACAGACACCGGTATGGTGTATTATTACAATATACGCGACGGCAGTCTGACACAATAAAGTGCAGATGCACCGCATAATAAATTCAGGAGGAATCAGCAATGGCAAAACAGAGATTTCCCATGGGTGGCATGGGCGGAATGGGCGGCAACATGAACAACATGATTAAGCAAGCCCAGAAGATGCAGCAGGAAATGATGAAAATGCAAAACGAAATAGAGGAAGAGGAGTTTGAGGCAACCTCGGGCGGCGGTGTGGTCACCGTGAAAATGTCCGGCGCAAAAAAGCTGCTCTCCGTGAGCATAAAACCGGAAGCGGTTGACCCGGACGATGTGGAAATGCTTGAGGACCTCATACTCACCGCGGTCAACGAGGCAACAGCCAAGGTTGACGAGGCAAACAACTCCAAAATGAGCAAGCTCACCGGCGGAATGAATATCCCTGGGTTGTTCTGATTCTGAAGAAACTCAAATTCGGCACGGGGGTATATATTATATTTTAAAAAACCGATAATGCGCGGTTTGAAAAATATAATATATACCCCCGTGCTCTATACTAACAATAAATTTTTATTCACCGATTATCGCAAGCGCCACCCTCATGCCGTCCGCTGCGGCGGACATTATGCCGCCGGCATACCCGGCGCCCTCGCCCGAGGGGTACAAACCCTTAATGTTTGACTGGAAATCCGCTCCGCGCACTATTCTCACAGGCGACGAACTTCTGCTCTCCACTCCCGTCAGCAGTGCGTCCTCCGCGCCGAAAAACGCCATTTTGCGTGAAAAATATCCGACTGCCTCCCTCATTGCCGCCACTGCGTAATCGGGCAGGCATGGCGAAATATCGGTCATTTTTACCCTCGGCTTGTATGTCGGCTTGATTGCTCCGATGTCCGCGGACGGCACTGCGCGCATAAAATCGCCGAGGCGCTGACACGGCGCGGCAAATCCGCCGCCCCCTGCCTCAAAGGCGAGGGATTCAATTTTTCTCTGCAATCTTATTCCGTCAAAGGGGTCATTGCCGAAATCATCGGGCGAGACTCCCACAAGAAACGCGCTGTTAGCGTTTTTGCCGTCTCTTGCATGGTAACTCATTCCGTTTGTGACCACGGTATCGGGCTCGGACGAAGAAGCCATCACATATCCGCCCGGGCACATACAAAATGTGTACACTCCCCTGCCCTTGCCGTTGTGGTAAGCCAGGCGGTAGTCTGCCGCACCGAGCTGCGGATTGCCGGCAAACGAGCCGTACTGGCATTTGTCAACATCGCTTTGCAGATGTTCTATCCGCGCGCCTATCGAAAACGATTTTGCTTGCATATCAGCGCCTAAGCTCCATATCATCTCAAAGGTATCTCTTGCGCTGTGACCGAGCGCAAGGATGATTTTGTCAGTGTCATATTCCCGAATATCCGTCACCGCGCGCACAACCGCACCGCCCTCAACGCCGATTCCTATCAGCCTTTCGCTGAAATGAACCTCACCGCCGTTTTTTATTATCATCTCACGCAGATTTTTTATGATTCGCAGCAAATTGTCCGTTCCGAGATGCGGTTTTGCAAAGTACATTATCTCCCTGTCCGCTCCGCACTCGCAGAAAATTCGCAAAACCTCTCGGCACAGCGGATCGTTAATCCTCGTGGTGAGCTTGCCGTCCGAGAAAGTGCCTGCGCCGCCCTCGCCGAACTGAACATTCGATTCCGTGTCAAGTATGCCGAATTTTCTAAAGGCGTCAACGTCGCGTTTTCGCTGTTCCACAGCTCTGCCGCGCTCGATTAATATGGGCGCCGCGCCTGCCTTTGCAAGCGCATATGCGGCAAAAAGTCCGCAAGGGCCTGCGCCGACCACAATCGGGCGTTTTGCAAAAGTTTTTTGCCCGATAAACAGCGGCTTGTCCGCGTCAAACTGCGCGCCGCGCGGCGCTATATCAACATTGTAGACAAACTGCACCTTGCCGAACCTTGCGTCAACCGATTTTTTTATTATGCGGTAGTCGAAATCCCGCTTACCGCTCTTTTTAATAATTGCATTTATAAGATCCCGTTCACTGTGTTCAACAGGAAGCTTAATTCCGTTTATCATGATTTATCCTTTCGTGCAAGCGACTTGGCGCAGCTCTCCCCGGCGACGGTTCCCGAGCTCCACGCCCACTGAAGATTAAAGCCGCCGCAATCGCCGTCGATATCGAGCATTTCTCCTGCGGCGTACAATCCGCGGACGAGACTTGATTCCATGGTGGACGGATTGAATTTCTCCGTGCTTATGCCGCCTGCCGTCACCTGAGCCATATCCCATCCATTTGTACCTGTCACGTTGAAGCTCATATTCTTTATACTGTGCGCAAGCGCCTTTAACTGCCTGTCGCCAAGGACGCGCGCGTCTGTGTTGAATTTTTCCACGCCTACTGCTTTAATCAACTGCCGCGCGCAAAGCTTGTTGAGCATACCCACCAGAAAATCCTCAACCGCAACATCCCTGTTTCGCGACAGCAGCAGATAATACAGCTCCGTCTCGCCTATATCGTGCATCAAATCCGCCTTCACGGTGACTTTCCTGCCGTGTGCGGTTGCCTCCGAAGCAATGCGCGACAGTTGGAACACCGGCGGCCCCGACAGACCGTAATCTGTAAACAAAAGCTCGCCGTAATCGCTTTTTATAAATTTGCCGTCTGCAAAAATGCTCACAAGAGCGTCGCACTTAACGCCTTTCATGGCTTTCAGGCACGGGTTTGAGCACCTGAGCTGAACCAGCGACGGGCAAAGTTCCGTCAGCCTGTGACCGAATTTTTGCAGCAGAGCATACGCGCTTCCGTCCGTGCCGCACTTCGGCGCGGCGCACCCTCCGGCACAAACAATGACACGCTTGGCATATATCCTCCTCTCGCCGTCCGACACGCAAAACTTCTCTCCGTCTTTTACAAGCGACGTACAGCGAAAATCGCAAATAATCTCTATACGCCGCCGCTCAAGCTCCATGCGCAGCATATCGAGCACCGATGATGCCTGGAGGCTGTGGGGATACACCTTGCCGTCCTCTATTTTCGGGTACAGACCGAATGATGAGAACAGGGCAAGCGTTGCGTCATAATCCACCGCCGAAAGCGCAGCGCGCGCAAAATCGGCATTTTCGCCGTGATATCGCGATATATCTATGCAGGTGTTCGTCAGGTTGCACCTGCCGTTGCCCGTGGTAAGGATTTTTTTGCCGACGCGCGCGTTTCGCTCAACTATGACAATGTTCAGTGCCGAATCTGTTTGAGCCGCGGCTATGGCGGCAATCATGCCGCTTGCTCCTCCGCCTATCACTGCTATATCATATGTTTTCATTGGCTGTCTCCGACTTTTTTTCTTATTATTGAGTATTCGTCCGCCTCGGGCATGGGCATATACACCGTCATCTGCGCATGGGGCGCAACGTCTATAAGCTCGCCGTCTTCATTTTTCATCTCACCGACAGTGAAAGAAAAATTATCTCCGTCCGGGCGTATCACCTCAAGCTCATCGCCGCGGAAGAATCTGTTCTTTTGCATCACGGTCGCCACGCCGTCCCTGTATGCCTTAACAACTCCGACTATGGTGTAATCCTGAATGTATGTGTTGCTCGTATACAGCTGCTGATTGCCGTCCGGCTTGCCGAAATAGAACCCCGGGGTATATTCCCTGTGGCTCACCTTTTCAAGCTCCGATGTTACGGATTCGTCCACTGTGTAGTTTTCGTCTTCAAAATACCCGTCTATCGCCTTGCGGTACGCCTTGATGACCGTTGCCACATAAAGCTCGTTCTTGACTCTGCCCTCTATCTTGAAGCTGTCTATCCCGGCGGCGATAAGCTCCGGTATGTGCTCTATCATGCACAAATCCTTTGAGTTGTATATAAATGTGCCGCGCTCATTTTCAAACACGGGCATATATTCTCCCGGGCGCTTTTCCTCCATGAGGTAGTATTTCCAGCGGCAGGGATGTGCGCAAGCGCCCTTGTTGGCGTCTCTGTGGGTCAGATAATTGCTCAAAAGGCATCTGCCGGAATACGATATACACATTGCCCCGTGTACAAAAGCCTCTATCTCGCAGTCGTCCGGCAGATTTTCGCGTATTTCCCTTATCTCGCCGAAACTCAGGTCACGCGCAAGAATGATTCTCTTTGCGCCGAGTTTGTGCCACATCTGCGCGCTTTTGTAATTGGTGTTGTTCGCCTGGGTGCTGATGTGTACGTCAAGCTGCGGCGCAACCTCGCGCACTATTGAAAATGTGCCGAGGTCCGCAACGATTATCGCGTCCGCGCCAAGCCTGTCCACCTCTCGCACAAAATCGGGAAAGTGCTTTAAATCGGCATTGTGCGGAATAATGTTCGCCGTGATGTACACCTTTTTGCCGCGGTCGTGGGCAAATTTGATACCCTCCTCAATCTCGGGCAGAGTAAAATTCTTTGCCGCCACTCTCAGCGAAAACTCCTCTCCGCCGATGTACACCGCGTCTGCGCCGTACATTATTGCAAATTTGAGCTTTTCAAGGCTGCCTGCCGGTGCAAGCAGCTCGGGTTTATTTTTGTTCATCTTATCTTCCTCTGTTTCATCATATATCGTTATTTCTTAACCGAGAGCGAAACACCGTCGCCAATGGGTATTATGCTCGTGGCAAGCTGCGGATGGTTCGCTATATAAGGCAGAAAATCCCTCAGCGCCTGCACTATTGCATTGTGCTTTCTGCCGGGCACAAGCGCGTCCTCGGACACCATGCCCTTGTAGAGAATGTTGTCGCAGATGAGCATTCCGCCCGTGCGCAGATGCGGAAAAATCACATCGAAATAATATCTGTACTGCGACTTGTTGGCGTCGAGAAACACTATGTCAAACTCGCCGTCGATGCTCTTTACGGTCTCCTCTGCCTCACCCTCGATAAGCTCTATCCTGTCGTCAAAGCCCGAGCGCTCTATGTTGGCTTTGGCGCGCGCTATATAGTCGCTGTCGCGCTCCATGGTGAGCACCTTGCCGCCGTCATCCAAGTGCGATGCAAAAAATATTGCCGAGTAGCCTATGGCGGTGCCGATTTCAAGAATCCTCCGCGGCTTTTTATATTCAAGAATAGCGTCGAGCAGACAGCGCACCTCTTTTTGAATAATCGGCGTGCAGTGCAGCCGCGCGTAATCCTCAAGCTCCCCGAGAATCCCCTCGCCGTGAGCAAGGGTGTTATCCAGGAATTTGACAATATGTTCGTAATTTATGTTATCTGTCATCTGTTTCCTCTCCAAGATTTATATAAGTATCGGGCACATCGCCGACTATCACTGAATCGGCAACTATAACCGACGAATGAACCGTACTTAAATTTTTGAAAAAAGGCATCATCGCCGACACCTCTACCGTCACGTCAACCAAAACGGTGTTTTTCACCTGATTTATGCCGCACGAGTGAAATTCCTGCGCAAAATCAATGTAAACATTGCCGTTTGGTGTGACCGTCAGTGGCAGCCGCGGCCCCCATGAACCAAGACCGCAATAGCCGATAAGCTCGCCCACCGTTATGTCCAGGTCGTCGTTTGATATGTTGTTTACCCTGTCGGTTATCTCCGCGGCAATCTGCGATTTCATTCGGTTTGCGGCATACGGGTCAATGCTGACGCCGGTTATCGAGCCGTCGCTGTCCGTATCTGTCCGCACAAGAGTGCCGAGGCTGTATTCGCCGCTGTCCATGCAGTCATAGACCGAATTGTTAATTATATTCGTGACCAGATATTCAAGCTGATTTATGGATATATCGTCAATTATCGACCTCATGCCGAACACCCAAAGCACAAGCAACGCCATACCAAAGCTGAATGCAAAAAGCCTGATTGTGCGCCTTGCCGCCTTGTGCAGGGCGTATCTGCGCGAATACATCGTCCTCATAATGCCACACCTCCCGGCATTATATTATATAACAAACGGGCGGAGAATGTGACTGGCGGACGTCTTAGTTAATGTTATCATAACACGGCGTTTTTGTCAAATCGGATTTTATCGTTCAAATGCAAAAACAATGCACGGATATATGTGTATATTCGCACACTGTTTAATCAATTAAAGCGCACTTTGGGTGTCATCTGGTCCCCGTTTCGGGCAAGGTCATATTCTTGCGACCGGTCAAACCCTCGATACTGCGCCGCTCTATCGTCATTTTCTATAAAATCAAAGATTAACTATGCTGCAGATTCTTAATTAACAAACGACTAAATTATCAGCGAACCGTACCATAATACAATATGTAAAATCAGTTGCGAACATAGCGCCGATATTCAACAGGAGTGCAGCCGACAATATTTTTGAAAACATGGGAAAACCAGCTCATATTCGAAAAGCCGCACGATATCGCAACATTTGTTATTGCATCATTGTTTTCTTCAAGCATCTTCATGGCATTCCTGATTCTGACAGCGTTTATGTACTCTACAAATGTTTTGTTAAAATTTTTCTTAAAAAATCTGCAGAAATATTTTGGTGACATATTAAATCTGATTGCTATATTATTCAAAGATATGCTTTCAGAGTAATTCTCATCAATATACTTTGTAATTGATTTTAAAAGATTAATATTTGTGTTAGTTTTATTACTTTTGGCACAAATGTAATTTCTTGATAAAACCGCAACAATCTTAAGTATATTTGCCTTTGTTTCCAAAGTATACGCCGTCGGCAACTCTGTATTAAGGCGGATTATTTCAGTAAGAATTGTATTCAGCTCTTTGTTATCGGAGATGTATGGCGAAAACGCTGTATCTCCGTTTACAAAAGGTCTGATGTGTTTAATATTGGCATCATCTTCATTCAAAAACTCAAGAAAATGCGGGTTAAAAACAAAAGCATAGTAACGCAAATCACTGCTTTCTCCGTGAATTTCATGCATTTCACCGCTGTTTATAAAAAAGACATCTCCCGAACCGCGGACATATTCTTTACAATTTATATTTACATGGATTCTTCCTTGGATAACATAAAGTATTTCTGCGTCGTCATGATAATGATTTGGTATAAATATAGTCGTATTTTCCCAGTGCATATTGAACATCTCAAATAAATACAGTTCATTTCCGTGATTTGGCTGCTTATTATCATAACTCATTTTTATCAACTCCGCATACAAGCCTATGTTTATTCTACCACAATATAGCAGTTACTTTTAAGTAAAAGTGAATATTATGTTAGCTTTAGTGAATTTCATTGTTTGAAGTAAAGTTTTATTATGATATAATATTAAAAAAATATTGATTGAGGTGACTGTCAATGACAAAATGGTTAAAAAATGCAGTGTTTTATCAAATCTATCCGCAAAGTTTCAAAGATACAAACGGAGACGGCATAGGGGATTTTAACGGAATCATCGAAAAACTTGACTATATTAAAGATTTAGGGTTTACTGCCATATGGATGAATCCATGTTTCGATTCACCGTTTTTCGATGCCGGTTATGATGTACGCAACTACTACACAACAGCTTCGAGGTACGGCACAAACAAAGACATAAAAAATCTTTTTGACGAAGTGCACAGCAGAGATTTGCACATTATTCTCGACCTTGTGCCCGGACACACTTCAGTAGAACACAAGTGGTTTGCCGAATCGCAAAAGGCAACCAAAAATGAATTTTCAGACAGATATATTTGGACGGACAGCATATGTAAAGATTGTGCGGGCTATCCGGAGATAAGCCGTATTTTTCGCATAACGGCGTTGGGGATTCTAAGGCTTTCTTTGATTATTATATTAAATGCCTCAATATGACAAAAAACAAGGGATTCATGTGTTTGCCATCGGGAAATCACGATATGAGCCGCCTTGCCGGCGCACTGGACGAAGATGAGATCAAGCTTGCGTTTGCATTCATTATGTCCATGCCCGGAGTCCCGTTTGTTTATTACGGAGATGAAATAGGCATGCGATATATAAAGGGCGTAAAATCCGTAGAAGGAGGATACACCAGAACAGGCTCCAGAACACCTATGCAATGGGATAACGGTGAAGTAAACTGTGGTTTTTCCGAGGCATCGCCGGAGAATTTGTATATTGCCATTGACGATTCGGCCGATCGTCCGACTGTTGCCGAGCAAATAAGTAACCCAAATTCAATATTAAACGAAGTAAAAAGGCTCATAAAACTGCGAAGACAAACTCCGGCACTGCAAGAGTGTTCAGAGTTTGAACTTATGTCAACCGAACAGGCTTATCCGCTTATATATCTCCGCAAACAAGGAGATAATAAAATCTTAGTACTCATAAATCCGAACGATACGGAATATAGCTATAATTACGAAAAAAACATATCAGACATCATTTACAGTGTTAACCACATTGTAACTATTGACGGTACCACAGTAAAAATACCACCGTGCTCCGCAAATTTCATTGCATTATGATTGCAATGCACATATTTTTAGTTTCCCCAAAAATTAAGCGCAAAAGTCTCGGGAAGTGCGTAACAGTGCGGAAAAATAAGAATTGAAAATTGAAATTAAAGCCAAAAAATAATTTCATAATTTCACCCTTTTGTGTAAATTTTGTTGAATTTGCACAAAAGAGAGAGGCGGAGCACGGCTATGATACGGTGGTGGTTTTCTGTGATGTTTTCCCGAAGATTTGCGGTGATGTCCTTTAGGCTTATGCTTTTTGCGTTTTGCTCTGTGCTTCATAAAGTTGTCCTCCGTGCCGCAGGGCATATCCGACAAAAAGCATAATTTTGTCCTATGCAGGGCAATTTTTTATTTATGCGGTAATCGCTTTCGCTTCCTTTGCTTTGTAATATCATATAAAAAGGCACAAAAAAAGCCGCCCGGCAATAAAGGCGTTTTGCCTCTATACCGGGCGGCCTGCTGTGCCGTCGTTTGTCCTCATTTTAAGAGAACGGTTTTAATATTAAGCTTTGTTTTATTTTAGGTTTTCCAGCACACGCATAAATACCGCGGCTGCCTGTGCTCTTGTCGTATTGGCCTTTGGTGCAAAGCTCCCATCCGTATTACCTGTCATAATGGACTTTTCCGCCGCCCATGTTACAGCGTCCTTCGCATAGTCTGAAATGTCGCTGTTGTCCATATAGGCTGTGCTGCCGCTTGTCGTTATATCATATCCCTTGAATGTTGCATAGCGATAGATCATTACTACCATCTGCTCTCTGGTTATATTATCATTCGGAGCAAATTGATTTTCGGAAATTCCGAAGATTATACCGTTATTGCTTGCCCACGCAACAGCCTTTTCATAATAGCTTCCGCTTTCTATGTCAATAAAGGCGGCTGCAGCTGTCTGCGGCTCATTTTCCATTCTGTAAAGAATTGTAACAAACATTGCCCTTGTAATATCGCTTTGGGGTGCAAATTCCGTATTTGATACGCCTTTCATCAGACCGTTTTCGTATGCGTATTTCACCGAATCATAAAACCAGTCGTTTTTGTGAATGTCTGTAAACGGATTTTCCCATTCTGTCGGTTTTGGTGGGTCAACCGGATCAACAGGCTTTTCGTTTTCGTTCCACTTTGCATAAAGCGTAAAGTCCTTTGTAACCTTGCTTGCAAAATCATATTTTGCAGTCAATTTTTCATCTGTGTACCAGCCGTCAAAGGTAAAACCTTCTTTTGCAGGAGCAGTCGGCTCTTTAACAACACTATTTTTTGTTACGGAAGATGATGTAATTGCGTTTCCGCCGTTTGTTTCAAACTTAACTGTGTAGCGTGTTGTTCCGCCGCCGCCACCGCCGCCGCCACCGCCGCCGGACGATTTAACAGTAAAGCGGATTGTCTTATCAATCGTGGTCAAATTGGTGGCTGTTACACGAACTGTTGCGGTGTAAGTGCCTGCGGCCAAGCCTGTGTTGGGCTTGATGGTGAAAGTTGTGGTGCCGGATGTTGCCAGATTCGTATTAAAACCCGTCTTATCCAGCGTGAAGCTGTCGGCATTGGCTCCGGTCAGGGTCACATTCAGAGAAGCAAGAGCACCGGTGCCGGTATTGGTGATCGTAAAGGTCTCTGCGGTCTGCTCGCCGTAGCCTACGGTCCGTGCAGCAAAAGTTTTACCGTCCGGTGTGACTGTTGCCGTATAAGTCAGGGGCACATCGTCTGCTGGGACGGTGACCGTAGCGGTTGCACCTGCAAAGTGTGTATCAGTTTCCGCTATGCGGACATAGTAGGTGCCTGCGGTAAGTCCGGTGATCTCGGTGCCGGAGCATACAGTACCTGCGGGGCTGGCAAAGTTAGAGTCGGTGCTGTACTCCATAGCTGTGGTTGTACCGGTTATCTTACCGTCGGAGCCGCCCAAAGTGGTGGGATTCACTCCGTTCAAACCGGTAGGAGCACCGGGACTGTCAGCCTTTTTAACCGCAGCGGTTGCGGCGCTGGTAAGTGTGCAGGTTTCCTCGCTGCTGGAAATCTCCACGGTGATGGTCGAGCCGATGTCGGCCTTAACCAGCGTGTAGGTGCTGTTCATTGCGCCGGAGATGTCGGAGCCATCACGCTTCCACTGATAGGACAGCGTGCCGGTATTATTGCCGCTTTCAAGAGATGCTGTCAGGGTCTGACCGAACTTAGCCGTACCGGTGATCGTGGCTGTGCCGGTCAGGGCGGGGTTCTCCGTCCAGCGCGCGTAATATTTGCTACTTGAATCTGTATAAACTGTGTCCAGACTCAACAAAGTGCCGCCGCTTTCTGCTGTATACCACCCGGCAAAGATGTAGTGCTCTTTTGTCGGCGTCGGCACCTGTTCCGCGGTCAACTTGCCGTCCGTACCGGTAACAAGTTCCACGCGATAACTTTCATCTCCGATTTTTCCGCCCTGCGTATAGAAGCCAACGATATATTTTGTAACGCCGCCGAGAGGACTCATAGAAAACGGAACGCCGTAAGAATATTTCACTTCGTCTATCGTATAGTTAGTATACACAACCCCCGGGTTATTGCCTCCCAAGGTGACATCTGTTTCATTCAGCTCTGCCAGTGCCAACCCGTCCTGTGCCTTGAAGTATATCCACAGAGTGTATTTAATCCCCGAAATGAACTGTGCAGAAAGCTTTGTTGCGTCAGAATAACTTCCGCCGGAGTCTGAGTATTCCCACTTATACGTGAAATCTACACCCGCCGTATCGCAGTTGACAACCGCATCCGCAACATTTTCTCCCTCCGCATATCCGGTATAGGTAAATGAAACTGCTTCTATCTCTGTTCCCGCCGCACTCGCCGTCACGCCCATGGCGGGCACGAGGGAAAGCAGCATTGCCAGTGTCAGTAAAACAGAAAAAAATTGTCTTGTCTTTTTCACATTTATATCCTCCTTTTGATGTGATATACTTTACATTCCTGCAAAATTTGCCGGAATGTATCGGATTACATAACAGTATAATCCGAACTTCAGATTTCTTTGTCTGCGTTAATATCTTTCGATATAACTTTGCATCTCCTTTCTTTTGGATTTTGCATTTATCCGGTATTTCGACCCGAGATTGCATTTCCGCAATACTCGCATTTACCGGAGCTTCCGGCGCGGATTCTTGTTGTTCCGTTACATTTTTCGCATACAACGTTGACAAAGCTTGTTTTGCTGTTCTCTCTGCCCGAAAGAATAACACACGGAGATCCTTGCTTTTGCAGAGTACATCCACAGAATACTCCTTTTCCGAAAAGCTTCTCAAGTTCTGAAAGTACCTTGAACGGCGGTTTTCCGGATTGTTTTGCAAGCTCATTGATTGTCACCGTGCCGTCAATATCGCACATGAAGATCGAGTTATAGCGATATGCGCGCGCCGCCATTGTACCGTTTTTAATGCCGTTTAACAAAAGGAGTGCGGACGGAACAATCATGACTACATTGGTAATCAGGTTATCACGAAGTTTTTCGTTGTACCCCGTAACCCCCGAAATAATTCCAAACAGAAAAACCGCCGTGAAGAATCCGCCTATAATCATTTGTATGTGCTTTTTTAATGTAAGCCTTGCAATTGCTACTTTTGAAATATATGTTCCGCCGCCCGAAAAAAATTTTTTATTAGTTATCATTTTTACTGCCTCCGAAATGCCAGCATTCCCACACCGATTATTGCAAGCAATATTCCTGCCACGATGCCGAAAATCGAGCCGCCGCGCACGCCTTTTTTGTTCTCCTCGGCAAATTCTTCCGCCGTCATAATTCCCTTAACGGTTGTAACAGAATCTACATCTTCGCTCTCTATCAGGGTATCGCCTTTTTGTACGCCGATAATCGTATATTCGAGCGGATCATCCGGCGAAACAATACCGTAGGATATTTTTTGAGCTCCATATCCCGTTGTTGAGTACCTACCTGTTGTTTTTTTCGGCAGCCAATTTTCTTTTGAAACGCAGTAGCTGCTTTCTCTTCCGCCCGAAAGCAATTTCCATCCTGCCTTAAGGCTTTGCTCGTCATATTGCGTAAATTCCGTGCCTCTGGAAAGCGGATTGAGAAATTTGCTTTCCACCTTAAACTCACCGAGCAAGGTAGGCGCGGCAAGCATGGTTGATGTAAGGATATCGGCATTGATTCCGAAATTTGCTTTTTCACTGTAGTCGGTATTCTCCGGGTGCCAGTCCCACACTTTTTCATCA
>CAJLYL010000031.1 GCA_905210855.1 uncultured Clostridia bacterium | reverse complement strand
AGCAGTCGTTAAAACTACTACGCTATAAAAAGTCTAACTTTTGGGGGTCACATCAGAGCCGTCGCTTTTTTGTTGTTATTAATTATTCGTCCAGCTTGAGCACGGACATAAACGCCTCCTGCGGAATCTCCACCGTGCCGACCTGGCGCATCCTCTTTTTGCCCTCTTTCTGCTTTTCAAGCAGCTTTTTCTTTCGGGTTATATCTCCGCCGTAGCACTTTGCGAGCACGTCCTTGCGCAGCGCCTTAACGGTCTCTCTGGCGATTATTTTGTTGCCGATTGCAGCCTGAATGGGCACCTCGAAGAGCTGCCGCGGAATGGATTCTTTCAGCTTTTCCGCAATTTTTCTGCCGCGCGAGTATGCCTTGTCGGTGTGTACTATAAACGACAGCGCATCAACCACATCGCCGTTGAGCAGCATATCGAGCTTGACAAGCTCGGAGCGCTGATACCCCTTCATCTCATAGTCGAGCGAGGCATAACCCTTTGTGCGCGATTTGAGCGCGTCAAAAAAGTCGTATATAATCTCATTGAGCGGCATATCATAGTGCAGCACAACACGGGTTTTGTCCAGATACTGCATATCCTTAAAGGTGCCGCGGCGCTCCTGGCACAAATCCATAATGTTGCCCACAAAATCAGTCGGCAGCATTATGTCCGCCTTGACAACAGGCTCTTCCATAAACTCTATCTCCGACGGTGACGGAAGATTTGTCGGGTTGTCTATCATGATAACCTCTCCGTTGGTCTTGGTTACGCGGTATATAACGCTCGGCGCGGTTGTGATAATGTCTATGTTGTATTCGCGCTCGATTCTCTCCTGAATTATCTCCATGTGGAGCAAGCCGAGGAATCCGCAGCGGAATCCGAAGCCGAGCGCAACGGAGGTCTCGGGGTCAAACGACAGCGCAGCGTCATTGAGCTGAAGCTTTTCAAGGGCGTCTCTCAGGTCGGAGTATTTTGCTCCGTCGGCAGGGTAAATGCCGCAGTATACCATTGGATTAACCTTTTTGTAGCCCGGGAGAGGCTCTGCCGCAGGGGCTGCCGCGTTTGTCACGGTGTCGCCGACCCTTGCGTCGGACACGGTTTTTATGCTCGCGGCTATGTAACCGACCTCGCCTGCCATGAGAGTTTTGCACGGCATTGAGCCGAGCGGCGACAGGTGACCCACCTCAACCACCGGGAATTCTTTTCCGCTTGCCATGAATCTGATGGTATCGCCCACGCTCACGCTGCCGTCAAACACGCGCACATATGCGATTGCGCCCTTGTACGCGTCATAATAGGAATCGAATATCAGTGCCTTAAGCGGTGCGTTTTCGTCTCCGCTCGGCGCAGGAATCATCTCTACAACCTTTTCGAGAACCGCCTCTATGCCGATACCCTGCTTTGCGGAAATCAGCGGCGCGTCCTCGGCTTCGATGCCGATTATATCCTCAATCTCCTGCTTTACCTCATCCGGTCTGGCACTCGGCAAATCTATTTTGTTTATGACGGGCACTATCTCAAGGTTGTGGTCAACCGCCAGATATGTGTTTGCCAGCGTTTGAGCCTCAACGCCCTGCGCGGCGTCAACAATAAGTATCGCTCCCTCGCAGGCGGCAAGGCTGCGCGATACCTCGTAATTGAAATCCACATGACCGGGCGTGTCTATAAGGTTGAATTCATATTCGTTGCCGTCGTTTGCCTTGTATACAAGCTTGACAGCCCTCGCCTTGATGGTTATCCCCTTTTCACGCTCCAAATCCATGTTGTCAAGAATCTGGTCCTGCATTTCTCTTTGCGTCAGAACTCCCGTTTTCTCAAGCATTCTGTCCGCAAGTGTGGATTTTCCGTGGTCTATATGTGCAATTATGCAAAAATTCCTTATTTTATCTTGTCTCGGCATAGTTTGACTCCTTAAAACTTTGTATGTAAGTTTATTTTAACACAGATTATTGAAATTTACAATAACAATATAAAATTTTGTTGCAATTATTTGCTGTAAAGGTATTGTAAATAAAATGCGAAAGTGCTATAATATATTAAATATGATATGATAGGTGCATTAGTGAGGTTTTTATGGAGAAAAAGCAAGGGATTTTCTTTGATATAATAAATATTATAATACTTACGGCAATCAGCTACATCAGCGCGTCCGCCGATTCTGCGTCGGTGCTGATTGTGCTGCTGTCGTCGTCCGTTGCCGCCTCCGTGCTTGCGGCGGTGCGGTCAGTGAGAGCCGTCGTCTATGCAATATACGGCTGCGTATGCTTTGCCGCCGCCTTCCTTTTGCACGGAAGCACCGTAACGGCTGACGCCTTTATAAGCGCGCTGATTGCTATGCTGAACATATATCTGCCTGCGTTGACGGTGTCGCTGTGCTTCAAGAGAAAAAAAACATCCGCACTTGAAACGGCGGCGTTTGCTACGGCAGCAAACATCCTTGTGCTGCTATTGTCAATGGCAAAAATACGCTTTTGTGATAAAACGGATATGTACGCGCAGCTTGAAGCTGTGTTTTCGGACATAATAGGTCAGTATTCAGCTTTGCTGTCGTCTGATTCGGCAGTGCTCGGAATAAACGCCGCCGCGCTTAATCAGCTGCTGTCAACCGCAAAGCAGGTCATCATAATGATGATACCTTCGATGCTCATTGCGTCATCCATGCTCTGCGCTTATTTTGTCATGACGGTGTCGCGCGGATTGCTCGGAGTGTATGCCCCCGTCAAGAAGCCCGACATAGGATATTTTTCGCAGTTTCACATAGACGGAACCCTGAGTAAAATATCGCTCGCTCTGCTGATTATAGCTCTGTTTTCCGAAAATATGTACCTCACGGCAGGCATATACAATTTTCTTGCCGTTGCGGTTTTCCTGTATTTTGCGGACGGGCTTGCCGTAATCAATTTTGCGGCGTCGGCACGCACCGGCAACCGGCCGCTGTCGCTTTTGATAACCGCCGCCGTCGGCGTGGTCGCGTTTTTAACCGTCGTCACCCTGCCGATGTTCAACGGCATGACGGTGTTGTTTCTGTTAGGTATAATAGATTCCGGGCGGAATTTCAGACAGATAAAGAAGGCAAGGTGAAAAAATGAGCAAAAATAAATTCTTGAAATTAATATGCCGCAGCGTTAATTACTATTTATGGATATTACTTATTTTTTCAACGGTGTCGCTTTTGTATGACCCCGTAGTTGCAGCTGTGGAATATGCCGTGCTGATATTCTTTGCTTTTGTGTACTATTTCAATAACTACAAAAAGAAAAAGAAGCTCATAAGATATGTACATTCGCTGGCTTACAACGGCGAGAGCCCCGAAAACGAACCTCTTGAAAAATTTCCGCTGCCTGTGGTTATTCTCGAGCCGAGCGGAAAGATTATCTGGAACAACAAATCCTTTCTGCAAATGATAGGCACGGACTATGTGTACAATCTTCGGATTGACGAATATATCCCCGAGCTTAATACAGACGCGCTCAGTTGCGACGGAAACGCCGTCTCCATGGATTTGTTCCACAATGACAGATACTATCATGTATTCGGAAATATATCCGTACTTAGCTCTGACGATAAGAACAACGATTATTACGTGGTGCTGTACTGGGAGGACATCACGGAGCACGAAAAGCTGAAAAGAACATACGCAAACGAGCAGTTTGTGAGCTGCATTATAGTTGTGGATAACTACGAAGAGGTCGTTCAGGACACTCCGAATCAGGACAAGCCCAAGCTTACGGCTACGATTGAGGAAAAACTGCAAAAGTTTGCCGAGAGTGCAAACGGAATTTTGCGAAAATATGAAAAGGACAGATTTTTCTTCTATTTTCAAAAGCAGTATCTTGACCAGTACACCGAGAGTAAATTCAGAATTCTGGACGAAATTAAGGAGATTCACGTCGGCAACACCATATCCCCCACTCTCAGCATAGGCGTGGGAGTAGGCGGCGACACCATGGCGGCGAATGAGGCTTATTCCTTCTCAGCTCTCGATATGGCATTCGGACGCGGCGGCGACCAGGCTATCATCAAGGACGCCGAGCAATATCATTTCTACGGCGGCAAATCGAGCGGATACGAAAAGCGGACAAGGGTTAAATCGCGTGTGGTTGCCTATGCAATAAGGGAGCTGCTCAACGATACGGAGAGCGTGTTTGTGATGGGTCATGCACGCGCCGATGTCGATGTGCTCGGCTCTGCCCTCGGCATTTACCGCGCGGTCAAGGCTCTCGGCAAAAACGCCTATATAATAATAGACCGCGAGAATCAGACCGTGGCAAAGTTTATAAAATCCATCGAATCGGAGTATCGGGGCGTGTTTATATCAAAGGCGAATGCCCTCGATATGGCGGAGCGCTCTTCCCTGCTCTTCGTGGTGGACACCCATAAAAAATCCCTTGTGGAGGAGCCGGAACTGCTTAAGCTCTGCAAGCGCGTTGTGGTTATAGACCACCACAGGCGCAGCACGGATTTTATAGAAAACCCGATAATACTCTACCACGAGCCCTACGCTTCCTCTGCAAGCGAGCTTGTAACGGAGGTGGTGCAGTACATCGATTCCAACATCAGACTGAATCAGCACGAGGCGGAGGCGCTTTATGCCGGCATATACATGGATACAAAGTCGTTTGCGTTCAAAACCGGTGTGCGCACCTTTGAGGCGGCGTCTTACCTGCGCAGATGCGGCGTGGATTCGATAAAAATTAAAAAGCTGTTCCAGGTGGACATGAACACGTTTAAAAAACGGCTCAGCATCATAGAAAACGCCACCATCATCCGCGGAATGATAGCCATTGCCGCGTGCGAGAAAAACGATAAGGATATGCCCACCATAGTGGCTCAGGCAACGGACGAGCTGCTCAACATATCAAATGTGAACACATCCTTCGTGCTCTGCGATATGGGCGACACAACGATTATCAGCGGCAGGTCGCTTGGTGATATAAATGTGCAGGTGATACTCGAAAAGCTCGGCGGCGGCGGTCACATGACCATAGCCGGAGCGCAGCTTAAGGGCGTGGGCGTCGTTGAGGCGTCGGACAGGCTGTACAAGGCAATTGACGAATATTTTGACAACAATAATTAGGAGGAATGAGTCATGAGAGTAATATTTATAAAGGATTTTAAGGGTCAGGGAAAAGCCGGAGACGAAAAAAACATAAGCGACGGCTACGCAAAGAATTTTCTTATCCCCAAGGGCTACGCCATAGAAGCAACGGCTGCAAACCTCAACGACCTCAAGGGCAAAAAGCAATCCGAGAGCTTTAAAAAGGAGCAGGAGATTGAACACGCAAACGCCGTTAAAAAGCAGCTTGAATCCGTCACCGTTAACGTAAGCGCAAAGGGCGGCGAGAGTGAAAAACTTTTCGGCTCGGTAACAAGCAAGGAAATAAGCGCCAAGCTTAAGAGCGATTTTAACATAGACATCGACAAGAAAAAATTTGTTTTGGCCGACGGCATAAAGGTATTCGGCGTGACGGAGGTTGACGTCAAGCTTTATCCGTCAATCGTCGGCAAGGTAAAGGTTAACGTAGTCAAAGAATGAGGAGTGTTTTATAAGTGGCAAACGAAATTGTCAGAACAATGCCATGCAGCATTGAAGCGGAGCAGTATGTTCTCGGCTCTGTAATATTCGATAACGAGTGCATTGCCGATGTGCTGAGCAGTCTAAGGACAGAGGATTTTTATCTTGAGCAGCACAAGCAGATATACAATGCGGTAATAGAGCTGTCGAATAAATCGCAGCCGGTGGATATCATCACGCTCAAAAATGAGCTTAAGGGCGTGTTCGACAGCACCGGCGGCGTGGAATACCTGACCGAGATTCGGCTGATGGTAACCACCACGTCCAATTTGAAGCATCACATAAAAATAATTGAGGATATGTCGATACTGCGCAAGCTGATAAGAGCCTGCGGAGATATTTCGGATGCAAGCTACAACGCAAACGAGGACGTCAACATAATACTGAACAACGCCGAAACCAAGATATACGACATCATGCAGAAAAAAGAGATGTCGGATTTGTATCACATCAAGGGGATTCTTGCCGAGAACCTGTCGAGGCTTGAGGAAATGCTTCAGAGCGACAACAGCTCCACGGGTGTTCGGACGGGATTTACGGACCTTGATAACCACATAAACGGCTTTCAGCCGTCCGACCTTGTGCTCATTGCGGCGCGTCCGGCAATGGGCAAGACGAGTTTTGCGCTCAACATAGCCACAAATGTCGCCGTTAAATATAACATCCCCGTGGCGATATTCAGTCTTGAGATGAGCAAGGAGCAGCTTGCCAACAGAATACTTTGCTCCGAGGCGCTTATCCCGAGCGAAAAGATGAAAAAAGCCGATATAAACGGCGACGAAATGCGCCAGCTTGTAATGACGATTAACGAGCTTTCCAAGGCGCCGATATATATCGACGACACCGCCGGCATAACTGTTTCCGAGATTAAGGGAAAATGCAAAAAGCTCAAGATGAAAGACCAACTCGGGCTGGTTGTTATCGACTATCTTCAGCTTATTCAGGGAAACACGCGCGACGGCAGACAAAATGAGGTCGGCGAAAACAGCCGTCTGCTAAAAATCCTTGCAAAGGAGCTTGATGTGCCGGTTATTACGCTGTCACAGCTTAGCCGAGCAAGCGAAAAGAGAGAGCAGCACCGCCCTGTGCTCAGCGATTTGAGAGATTCGGGCTCCATAGAGCAGGACGCCGATATGGTAATGTTTCTGTACAGAGACGATTACTACAAAAACGGCGAGGAAGAAAGCGAGAACAAAAATATTGCCGAATGTATCATAGCAAAATTCCGTAACGGCAGCACGGACACCATACAGCTCGGCTGGAGACCCGAGTACACCAAGTTTATGAATCTTTCCAAAAAGGTGCAGAATTAATGTTTGATTTTGAAAAAAATGTGCTTTGCACAATCAAAAAATATAATATGATAAAAAGCGGAGAAAAAATCCTTGTGGCGCTATCCGGCGGCGCGGATTCCGTGTCGCTGCTGTGCGCACTGAGCATACTTCGCTCTCCCCTTTCGCTCTCACTTGCGGCAATCCACGTTAATCACGGCATACGCGGTGCGGAGGCGGACAGAGATGAGGAATACTGCAAAAAAATCTGCGCCGAGCTGGGCGCGGAATTCTTCTGCGAAAGGGTAAATATACCGCAGATAGCCAAAGATGAAAAGATTTCGGAGGAACTCGCAGGCAGAAAGCTGCGATACAAGATATTTCACGAGCTGAAAGAGAAAATCTCGGCAGATAAAATCGCCGTGGCGCACAACAAAAACGACAGCGCGGAGACGGTCATCATGAAGCTTGTGCGCGGCTGTTCGCTCAACGGGCTGCGCGGAATTGCGCCGATCAACGGCAGTGTGGTTCGGCCGCTCATAGAGACGTCAAGAGAGGATATTGAAAAATATCTCGGAGAAAAAAACATACCCTTCATGCAGGACAGCACCAACGAAAGCGATGCGTACACGCGCAACATAATCAGAAACGAAGTAATGCCGCTGCTGAAAAGAATCAATCCGTCGGTTGTGTCTACCATATTCAACGATTCAAAAAACATAGCCTGCGATGATGATTTTATAAATGATTATGCAAAAGAACTGTATAATGACTGCATAGCGAAAAACAATTGTGACATAATTGTTAATTTTGGCGGTAAAGGCTTGCATAATTGCATAAAAAAGCGTATAATACTATATACTGTTTTTTTACTCAAGGGTGACAAAAATGACATTGAGCAGAAGCACATCGACATGATTCTGAGGTGCGACGAAGCCGGAAGGACGGGCAAAAGCTTTGATATCGGCTGCGGAATAACCGTGCGAACCGAGTACGGCAAGCTCGTGTTCAGCCGCAAATCCGAATCGGAAATCGGCGGCTCAAAAAACACGGCTGCCGTGCAGCTGTGCAAATTTCCCTGTGAGCTCAATTTGGGCGGATACAGTATAAAATGTGAAATTACAGGCAACAATGATATAAGCGACAGCTCATATGTATATATAGATTATGACAAGCTGGCGCGCGGCAGAATAACCTTGCGCGCAAGGCGTGAGGGCGACAGCTTCTCCCCTTCCGGAATGAAAGGTGAGAAAAAGCTGAAAAAATTCTTCATAGACGCGAAGCTTCCGCCTGCCGTGCGGAACAGCATACCTCTTTTATGCACCGACGACAAAATCGCCGCCATACTCGGAATGAGGGTCGGAGCGGATTTTATCGTTACTGATAAAACAAAAAATATACTCAAAATATCTATTTCTGGAGGGACAAATGACTAATTCCAATACTGAAGTATGCGAAAAGATTCTTTATTCAAAGGAGGAAATCGCTCAAAGATGCAAGGAACTCGCCGAGGAAATATCGCGTGATTACGCCGGCAAGGAGATAACCTTTATTTCCATACTCAACGGCGCGTTCATGTTTACCGCTGATTTATTAAAGAATATTACCGCCGATTGCAGAATAGATTTTATGCAGGTGTCAACTTATGGCGACGGCTCCACAACGAGCGGCAATTTCCTTGTAAAAAAAGGGCTCAGCCTTGACATAGAGGGCAAGGATGTGGTGATTGTGGAGGACATCCTCGACACCGGCTTTACCATGACTCATCTGCTTAAGCACCTCGGCGCCATGAATCCAAGGTCGATTAAGGTGTGTACGCTGATTGACAAGCCGCAGAGACGCGAGCACGACGTAAGCGCATCATATGTCGGCTTCACCATGGAAAAGGAATATTTTATAGTCGGCTACGGACTCGATTATGCTCAGCAATTCAGAAATCTCCCGTACATAGGAATTCTCAAATCAGATATATATTCCTGACATTTATAAAAAACCGGAGGCGAGGAAGTTTTGAAAAAATACATAAAAGGTTTCAGCTTTTATGCACTGCTGCTTGCAGTTATATTTGTGATATATTTTCTCCTGAACTATTCGGCAGAACCTACCCGAATGGAATTCGGAGACCTCATAAATGCAATAAACAACGAGCAGGTGGCTACGCTTGAAATAACCGACAACATAGCTGTTGTCGAAAAAAAGGACGGCACAAAATCGGAGTGCTACATGCCGTCCATGACGGTACTCTACTATCACGCAGGAGAGGCGCTTGACAAACAGATTGCGGACGGCTCGATAACCTACAAGACGCCGGAACCGCAGACGCCCCCATGGTGGCTTTCGCTTTTGCCTACGCTGCTTGTGATGATAATACCCATTGCTTTTATGATATACTTTATCCGTCAGACCCAGGGTGGAGGCGGAAAAGGCACAATGAATTTCGGCAAGAGCAATGCAAAAATTCATATTAACGACAAAGAGAAGGTTACATTTAACGATGTTGCCGGAGCGGATGTGGAAAAAGGCGAGCTTGAGGAGATTGTCGATTTTCTGCGCGACCCGTCAAGATTCCAGAAGCTCGGCGCAAAGATACCCCGCGGAGTTCTGCTTGTAGGCCCTCCGGGAACAGGTAAAACGCTGCTTGCCAAGGCTGTTGCCGGTGAGGCAGGCGTTCCCTTCTTCTCTATCAGCGGTTCAGATTTTGTGGAGATGTTTGTCGGCGTGGGTGCGTCGCGTGTGCGTGATTTGTTTGAACAGGCAAAGAAGGCTGCGCCGAGCATTATATTCATAGACGAGATAGACGCCGTGGGACGTCAGAGAGGCGCAGGCTTGGGCGGCGGTCACGACGAGAGAGAGCAGACGCTTAATCAGCTGCTTGTAGAGATGGACGGATTTGCGGCAAACCAGGGCGTAATAGTCATTGCGGCTACCAACCGTCCCGATATACTCGACAGCGCACTTCTGCGTCCCGGCAGATTTGACCGCCAGGTTGTTGTGGATGTGCCCGACCTTAAAGCGAGAGAGGCTATACTGCGTGTACACGCGCGCAACAAACCGCTTGCAAACGGCGTAGACCTTTCTGTCATTGCAAAATCAACCGCAGGATTCACGGGAGCAGACCTTGCCAACCTGCTCAACGAGGCAGCTTTGCTTGCAGCAAGGCGCGCCAAGGCATTTATAGAGATGCCCGAGATTGAGGACGCGATGATAAAGGTTGTTATCGGCACAGAGAAAAAGACCAGAAACATGGGCGAGAAAGAGAGAAAGCTCACGGCTTATCATGAGGCAGGTCACGCCATTGTGACAAAGCTTCTCCCCTCTCAGGACCCTGTTCATCAGATATCTATCATACCGCGCGGCAGAGCGGGCGGATACACCATGAGTCTGCCGAAAGAGGACAAATATTACGAGACCAAGAGCGACATGATAGACGGCATTATAGTACTGCTTGGCGGCAGAGCCGCAGAGAAGCTCAAGCTTGACGACATAAGCACGGGAGCCTCCAATGACATTGAGCGCGCAACCAAGATTGCCCGTCAGATGGTAACCAAGTTCGGTATGAGCGACAGAATTGGCCCTATTCACTTAGGCTCGAGCAACGATGAGGTGTTCATAGGCAGAGATTTTGTTCAGAGCAAAAATCTGAGCGAGGAGTTTGCCGCAGAGATAGACGAAGAGGTACGCGGAATTATCGACGGAGCTTATGAAAAATGCCTTAAGCTGCTGAGCGAAAATGCCGACCGCCTCGACCGTGTTGCCAAGGTGCTCATGGAGAAAGAAAAAATCTCCGGAGAGGAATTTGAAAAAATTTATTTCGGCGATACAGACGGAAAAAAAGCAGAAATTGAAAATACTGTTGAAACAACCGATGCTGCGGCAGATGATGCCGATGCAGAAACCAAAGAATGATATGAAAAACGAGGATGTGCACATTTCGCACATCCTCATTTTTCAATAATCAAACACCCTGTCCTCACCGGCACCGATTCTTGTCGTACAGACAGCTGATTTCCGTGCCGAAAGCATAGGGAAAATCGCCGCCGACGAATACATCTTTAATTCCCGTTGTCTCATTTAGATATTTCATCAGTTCCACACAGACAAATGTATTGTCATGTGCATGAAAATCCGTTGAAAATATTCACGATGCATCGCCCTTTATTGCAGAATATCTGCCGATTGCATCATCCATGTGTTTTTGATAGTATTGCGGTATGTCAGTCATAAAATATAAAACCTGCCTTATTAATGATATGTTTTCATTATAAAACAGGTTTTCCTTATGTGTCAAAGGTTAAAAAACTCAACCCCGAGTGTCAAAATCGTTGATTATGAGGTTTTCTTCCTCTGAACATGATAGGTTATTTTAGATAGCAGTCTGTCGGGCACTAAACGAGAGAAAAACAGCAGAAGTTTGATTGAAACTCCCGGTACTATAAGCATTTTGCCTTTCATAAGCTTTTTTATTGCATATCGGGCAACATACTCGCTCGATAATCCCGACAGCGAAAATTTGACATTGGCTACGGAGTCGAACTCCGTCCTGACAGGGCCGGGACAAAGCACGGACACCATGACGGGCGACTTGTCCTCCTCGGATTCGCGGTTCACTGCCTCGCTGAGGCGCAAAACATATGCCTTGGTGGCATAGTAGGTTGCAAGAAAAGGCCCCATCATAAACCCTGCGCTTGAGGCGACGTTGAGAATTCTCCCCTTGCCTGCCGCCCTGAATTTTGCATAAAAAAGCTTTGTGAGTATATGCACCGCGGTTATGTTGGTGTCTATCATCTCAAGCTCACGTTCAAGCGGCGTTTCGTCAAATTTGCCGCATAGTCCGAAGCCGGCATTGTTTACGAAAATATCTATATCCTTGTCGGCAAGCTCGTCATACAGCGCAAGACACTCCTCCCTGCGGCTGAGGTCATGCACCAAAGGTACAAGGCGGCAATTCAGCTCGTCGGCGAGCTCACCGAGCCTGTCGGCGCGCCGGGCAGCGGCGTATATCACATTGTCCTTGTCCGCTCCGAACACGCGCGCCATATCTCTGCCTATGCCGGAGCTCGCTCCGGTTATTACAATGTTCATAGAATAATCCTCCGTAGTTTTTTATTCCGTCGTTTGCACCTCGGCTGTCGATATCTGCTTGCCGGCAGTATCGATTTTATAGTTTTCCTTATATATCAGCTCCGATATCGGCACTGCGGTGTAACCGTTGTCCTTCAGATATTTGAGTATCATAGGCAGTGCCTCGGGAGTGTGCTTTGCCGCGTTGTGGAAGAGCACTATCGACCCCGGCTCTATCTTGGTAGTCACCCGCTCGTAGATAGCCTGCGCGGAAAGGTCTTTCCAATCCAGACTGTCTACCGACCATTGAATTGTATAGTGATTTATATCTCTCATTGCCCCGACAAGCGCGTTGTCGTAATCACCGTAGGGAGGACGAAAAAGATTCGGGCGCACACCGGTTATAGCCTCTATCTTGTCGTCGCACAGCGACACCTCGGATTTCATCTGCTCCGGAGTGAGCTGAGGCATATGCGGATGCGTGTTGGAATGATTCATTATCTCATGCCCTGCTTCGTGCAGCTCCTTTACCGATTCGGGATATTTATCCACCCATGAGCCCACCACAAAAAATGTTGCCTTAACTCCGTAGTCGCCGAGCTCTTTTATCAGCGTGTGCGTGTCCTCGTTGCCCCAAGCCGCGTCAAAGCTGAGCGAGCATACTTTTTCATTTTCGTTTTTGTCCACGCAATATATCGGCAAATCTCTCTTTCCGTTATTCTCAAACACGCTGACGGTTTTTTGCCAGTTAAAGCCCACCAGGCAGGCAATAAAGCAAATCAACATTGTATAGAGCATTACGGATTTTTTTGTCAGCACAAAGACCTTCATTCGGTATTCCACCTCTCTCGTGATATATAATAATTTTATTATCAATCACGGGAATATATGATGGCTTTTTTGTCAGCCGCCGAAATACGATTTATATTCAATAGTGCCCTCACCCGGAAAAAGGAGTGAAAACAGGTCGATGAAATAATCGTCCGTCATGCTGGCGATGTAGTCAACGACAATCTGATTCGGCTCTGTTTTTGAGTAATCCTCGCCGTGGTAGTATTTTGACCACTTTCCGGCAAAATATATGTGGTGCTTGAAAATCGGCGATGCAGTGTTTTCGCTAACCACGTCGTCAAGCAGTTTTTTATACAGCTTCGTGAACATATTTTTGAAAATGTGCTCCTGAGGCAGCGCAACCTCCTTTGATTTGTAAATCAATCGGTAATTGTCGCTTTTCGCCTTGCCGAGCGCCTCAAAATATTCGGGGCTCAGGATTATTCTTTCCTTGCCGTAGCTGTTTTCTATCACATTTACAATCAGATTGTTTATTATGGCAGAATTAAAGCTGCCGATTACGCTGCCGTCATCGAACACGGAATCATCTTTTATTATATTTGCCTTGACAGCGTCCTGCCTGTCCTTGCCGAGGTAAGCTATCAGGTCGCTTATTCGCACAACGCAGCCCTCAAGAGTTGACGGCATAATGGAGTTGGCATATGCTCTGTCGGTGCAGCAGCGCTCGAATTTTGCGTCAAATTCATCAAAATCGGCAAGCGGCTGCGGAACATATTCCTGCATCTCTATTTCTCCGTTGTGGCTCAAAATTCCGTCGAGAGTCTGCATGGATATGTTGTAGTGAAAGATTTTGTCGAGCACTCTTATGCTTTGCAGATTGTGCAGAAAAACCCTGCCCGTGTTCTCGGCATAGAGTTCTGCAAGATATTTTTCGCCGGCATGACCGAATGGTGTGTGACCTATGTCATGACCGAGCGCCATTGCCTCTATTAAATCGAGATTCAGCGCCAGCATTCTGCCGATGTTGCGCGCTATGCGCGAAACAAACTGCACATGAAGAGCGCGGCGCGTTATATCGTCGTTTTTGTACAGCGAAAAAACCTGAGTCTTATCGGCATAACGGTTGTAGTATGGGCAATGCATTATTTTTTCCGTATCGCGCACATATGCCGGTCGCCACAGATTTGCAATATCATGCGACGGGTTGCGGCGTATTGCGTTGTCGTCATATGTAATTATTCTTTTGTCCGCTCTTATTTTCGCCTGTATCCCGGGGCTGAGCGATATGTAGTTCGGTTTGTTCAAACGTTGGTCACCTCGCAGCGTTTATTTAAAAAAAGTTTTCCGCCATTGCCGCGTTATATGCTAATCATATCATAAAAATTACCGATTTGCAACAAAATCATCGTTAATTTCATATTTGTGCATTTACCGGCAGCTTAAATTATATCCCTCGTCTCGGTATAAATTCTGTCCATTTTTATGTCATGCTCCTCGCTCGGCAAAAAATCAGGCTCCTTAAGCAGCTGAACATCATAGCATACGCCGATGGTCGGCACTGCGCAACCCTTGAGAAAGCGGTCGTAAAATCCGCCGCCGTAGCCAAGGCGGCATTTGCGCGCGTCTGCCGCAACCATGGGCGCTATCACGAGGTCAAGATTTTCCGCTCCGACGCATTCGCTCACATCGCGCGGCTCCAAAATGCCGTAGCGGTTCTTGCAAAAATCCTTTTCAAAATCAAGTGATTTTACCCGACACGCAAGCATACTGTCGCCGTCAATGACGGGCAGATATATTTCTTTGCTCAGCCCCATGCCGATTTTTGCAAGCTGCCACACATCGACCTCACTGTTGTAAGCAGCGTATATCATCACGCTGTCTGCGTTTATCCAAAGCGAATCATTAACCGTCCTTTTGCATATTTCAAACGAAGCGTCTGCCCTGAGCTGCTCCGTTTGAGCCGAGCGCAGGGAGATATAATGCCTTCGCAGCGATTTCTTATCCATAAGTACCACCTTTTTTGAAAAACTATTTTTTCAGCAATATGCTGATTCTTTTGTAAATAAGCGCGGTGATGAGCGAGACTGTAACGCCCTTGAGCAGATTGAACGGAACAACCGCCCAGAACACCAGAGAGTAGATGTCGTGAATACGGTGATTGACTGCAGTGCCCATAGATATTATCGAATCGAGGGGCATCCTCATTACGCTGACATAGGCAGGTATGAGGACAAAGGCATTCATTATGCTGCCGACGGTAGCCATGATAAGCGTGCCGACCGCCATGCCTATTGTTGCCTGCTTTTTGGATTTGCTGTGCCCATAGATGAGCGCCGCAGGAAGCACAAACGAACAGCCTATGACGAAGTTTGAAAGCTCGCCTATGCCGAGGGTGGCGCTGCCCTTGAACAGGAGAATAAGCAGATTCTTGATTCCCTCAACAAGCGCTCCCGCAAGCGGCCCGATGGCAAACGCGCCTATGAGCGCACACAAATCGCTCAGGTCGATTTTGTAGAACGGCGGCGCAAACCACAGCGGAAAATCAAAATACATAAGCACTGCGGCCATTGCGGACAGAAGCCCGATTTTTGTCATGTAAGCGGTTTTTTCTCTTTTCATACACAATCCATCTCCAGATAAAATAAATTTTCGGAGGCGAAAAAATGCACCCCAAATCGGGGTGCATAAAAAGACACGAAAATAATCTTCTCTCATCCGGACTTTACCGTCGGCTGCGGAATTGTCAGCAAAAACTCACCGCATCTGCCAAAATATCGTTTGGCTCGTGGGCTTTGAGCAAGAAAAACAAGCTCTTACCACCGGTCGGGAATCTCACCCTCCCCCGAAGATATGTTTATTGTAGCACAAAGTTTGACGGCAGTCAACCCAAAATTCATGCTTTTTTTGAAAAAAAGTCATTATTCCGCTTTTGCACCGCATTTAGGGCAATACGCGCTGTCGGCAGGAATTTTTTCTCCACAGGCTTCACAAGTCTTTTTGTTGGACATTCTGCCGAGCGCCTCGGTATATTCCCCCTTCTTTTCGATAAGCTCGGTAATCTGTGCGCAGGTCTCGTCGATAGAATCTGCCTCCGTAGCCTCACCGAGAGTGGATTTGTAAACCATCATGCCGATAGAAGCGTATTTCTGATTAATCTCATCATTAATGCTCTTTAATTTACTTTCTAATTCTGAGAGCTGATTGTTGGACTGATTAATTTTATTATTAATTTCCTCACTGGATTCGGCATTAATGGTTGTGGTTACACCAACTACTGCCGTACCTGCGGAAATTATGGCCG
>CAJLYL010000030.1 GCA_905210855.1 uncultured Clostridia bacterium | reverse complement strand
TTGGCAGGGAGAAAGAGTTATCCAAGCTTGAGCGAATGTACGAAAGCGGCAAGTTTGAAATGGCAATCATCTACGGGCGCAGACGGGTCGGCAAGACCACGCTTATTAATGAATTTTGCAAGGGTAAAAAAACCATCCTTTTTCCGGCGATAGAGAGCAACGCCGCGCAGAATCTGTCTATTCTCTCCGGGGCAATTGCATATCTGGAAAACGGCAATTCGGCGGCGGAGATGAGCTACGGCAGCTTTTCGGACGCTTTTTTAAGAATTGAGGAACTTGCCGCAAATGAGAGAATTGTTTTGGTTATTGATGAATATCCTTATCTTGCAAAAGCCGACAAAAGTATCTCGTCACTGCTTCAGGAGTATATCGACCGCAGATTTAAGCAAACCAAGCTTTTCATAATTCTTTGCGGTTCGTCCATGAGCTTTATGGAAAAGCAGGTTCTCGGTTATCAAAGTCCGCTCTACGGCAGAAAGACGGCACAATTCAAGATTGAGCCGTTTGACTATTACGACACCGGCAAATGGTTTCCGAATTATACGGCGGATCAAAAGGCGATTATGTACGGCATAACGGGCGGAATACCGTTGTATCTGGAGAAATTTTCGCCAAGTCTGACGATAAAGGAAAATTTGCTTGAAAATCTGTTTGACAAAGACGCCATGCTCTATGAGGAACCGTCAAATCTGCTGAAACAGGAACTCAGAGAGCCGGCAACATACAATGCGATAATCTCGGCAGTTGCCTCGGGCAAAACCAAGCTTTCGGAGATAACCACAGCAGTCGGAACAGAGACGGGACTTTGCAGCGGATATGTGGCAAACCTCATTTCGCTCGGCATATTAAAAAGAGAACTGCCGGTTACCGAACCAAAATCGAAACGCCCGATATATCAGCTTGAGGACAATTTCTTTAAGTTTTGGTTTACATTTGTGTCGAAAAACATTGCTTCAATCGTGTCCGGCAGAATAGCGCAGTCGTATGATGTGCTTGTGCAGAATCGCCTTTCCGAATACATGGGGACGATTTTTGAAAAAATGTGCCGCGATTACATCTTGTTTTATTACAACGACATTCCGTTTAATATGGCTGAGATAGGTCAGTGGTGGGGCGGAAACCCCAAGACGAAAAAACAGGCGCAGATAGATGTGGTCGTCACCTCTGCCGAGGGCACCGGCGGCATTGTCGGCTCATGCAAATTCAAAAATGAAAAAATCGGTGTTGATGAATTGCATCTTATGCGTGAGTATGCCGCCGCCATGGGTAAATTCAGCGATGTGTACTACTGTTTCTTTTCTAAATCCGGCTTTACCGATGAAATGTTGAGCCGCGCCGATGAGAGAGTAAGGTTTTTCACGCTTGACGACATCTACACCAAGGTGAAATGATCAAAAATAACCAAAATCCGCCCCGAACGAAAGATGAATTTCAAAGTCGGGGCGGATTTGACGAAAAAACCTCACCGCCGCACATTAATGCCTATGATGCCGCCGAAAGCGCCGATAACTACCGAGAGCAGAAACATCACGGACGCGCGCTCCGTCAGCGAAAATCCCCTTGACGCAACCGCGCCGATGAGCCACACGATAAATATGTACAGAAATCCGCCTATCGCGCCGCTGAGCCAACCCTTGCTCTGCGCGCCGCCGGCGGCTACAATGCCGCTGAGCGCAATGCCTGCCGCAGTGGCTATGGTCACCATGGCGTCCGCCGCGGATTCGGACACGGTTGTGAATGATATCACCGCGGCAAACACGGCGAAAATGGCTACCGTGAGCGCCAGGGCGGCAATCACGCCCTTTGCGATTGATTTTGCGCTGACTGCCGCCTCGGAGGGAGAGGCGTTTTTTGTTTTAGAAAAAACATTCATAAGATTTTTCTCCTTTACACAATGAAAAAAGGATCGAAAACTTCACCGAGATTTTTGTCGAATCCGTGGAAATCTTCAATCCTTTTTTAATTCGGATATAAAATCTTATTCCGTTTTTGCGCAAATTATGCCTGAGCCGGTCTTAATACTTCCTTAACCGCCCAGCGAGAGATTTTGACAAAAGATTTGTCCGCTGCGGAGCCTGTCTCTATAACGAGAGACTCGTCCTTAATCTGAGTGATTTTGCCCTCTATGCCGCCGATTGTAACGATTTTGTCGCCGACTATGAGTCCCGCGAGCATCTCTTTTGTGAGTTTTTCACGCTTTTTCTGCGGTCTGATAATCATGAAATACATGATTGCAAAGAGCACAACCATCATAACCACAAACTGAATCATGCCACCTGCTGTTGCTGCCTGTGAATCCATTAATAATTCCTCCTAAAAACTTTGTATAAATAATATTATATAGGTAACCGCACAAAAAATCAAGTGTTTTCAGAAAATTTTACATATTTTATATGCGGTTGTTGTATATCTCCAGTTTCTCTTTTTTGAACTGCTTGTAGCAGCCTGCGTCTATGGCGTTTCGTATGTTCTCCATAAGCTTGTTGTAGAAATACAGGTTGTGGATGACGCACAGGCGCATCGCGAGCATCTCGTTTGCCTTGAACAGATGGCGGATGTATGCCCTTGAATATCTGCGGCAGGTGGGGCAGCCGCAGTCACGGTCAATCGGCATCATGTCCGTCTTGTATTTTTCGTTTTTCAGGCTCATGTAGCCTTTTTCGGTAAATATGTTGCAGTGGCGCGCATTTCTGCTCGGCATCACGCAGTCAAAAAAGTCTATTCCGCGGTCAACCGCCTCAAGGATGTTTTGCGGAGTGCCCACTCCCATGAGATACCTTGGCTTGTCCTTGGGGGCAATTTCCAAAACCACATCGAGGATGTGATACATCTCCTCGACTGTCTCTCCGACGGCAAGTCCGCCTATTGCATATCCGTCCAGATCCATCTCGGCTATGGATTTCATGTTGTCCGTGCGCAGATCCTCAAAAGTCGCGCCCTGGTTTATGCCGAAAAGCATCTGTTTTTTGTTTATGGTGGTGTCGAGTGAGTTTAGCCGCCGCATCTCCGCCTTGCATCGGCGCAGCCAGCGCACCGTGCGCTCGTGCGACTGCTTGGCATATGAATATTCCGCCGGCAGTGCCACGCACTCGTCAAATGCCATGGCTATGGTCGAGGCGAGGTTGGACTGAATCTGCATACTCTCCTCCGGCCCCATGAATATCTTGCGCCCGTCAACATGGGAGTTGAAATAAACTCCTTCCTCCTTTATCCGCCTCAGTCCGGCGAGCGAGAACACCTGGAATCCGCCGCTGTCGGTAAGTATCGGTCTGTCCCAGTTCATAAATTTGTGCAGACCTCCGCACTCTTTCACTATCTCATCGCCCGGGCGCACATGGAGATGATATGTGTTCGACAGCTCTATCTGACAGCCTATTTCTTTCAGATCTTCGGTCGATACGGCGCCCTTGATGGCCGCCTGCGTGCCGACATTCATAAATACCGGCGTCTGCACCGTGCCGTGCACCGTTTCAAAGGTTCCGCGGCGTGCAAGGCCGTCCTGTTTCAGTAATGTAAACATAATTTTCCTCTCTGTATGTTGTATTTTGATATATGTATCTGTACTAACTTATTATATATTACCGCGCGGCTAATGTCAATGACCGCATAAAAATGATTTTGCGGCAAAAAATAAAATTGTTTATCTTGCATAGAAAAAAATTTCGAATTTTTGTTGAAAAAAAGAATATATAATGGTAAAATAGATTTATTGACACAACGATGAAAGGATAATGAACAATGGATAACGATTTTGTTCTTGTTAAAAACTTTATTGAGGACTATGTGAACGAGGATCTCAAGGCAGGTCTTGTGCCGGATAATGTGGTGAAAACCCGCATGCCGCCCGAGCCTAACGGATATCTGCATCTCGGTCACCTCAAGTCCGCCTGCATCAACTTCGGCATAGCGGCGAAGTTCGGCGGCAAGTGTTTCCTCTATTTTGACGACACCAACCCGGGCAAGGAGAGCGACGAGTATGTTCAGGCGATTAAGAACGATTTGCACTGGCTCGGCTTTGACTGGGATAAAGAATATTTTGCGTCGGATCACTATGACGATTTGTTCGACATAGCGGTGCAGCTTATAAAGGACGGCAAGGCTTTTGTGTGCGACCTCACTGCGGAAGAAATGCGCGAATACCGCGGCACACTCACCGAACCCGGAAAGGACAGCCCCTATCGCAACAGGAGCGTGGAGGAGAACCTCGATTTGTTTATGCGCATGAAAAATGGCGAGTTCCCGGACGGTACGCGCACTCTGCGCGTGAAGATTGACATGGCAAGTCCTATCATGTGTATGCGCGATCCGGTTATATACCGCATCATGCACAAGACTCACCATCGCACGGGTGACAAGTGGTGCATATATCCAATGTATGACTACGCATCGCCCATTCTCGATGCCATAGCCGGCGTGACCCACTCACTGTGCGGCCCCGAGTTTGAGGAACGCAGACCGCTGTACAACTGGTCTGTGGCAAGTTCGGGCAGATTTCCTCATCCGCCGAGACAGATTGAGTTTGCAAGACTGAATATAAAAAATGTCATCCTTGGCAAGAGATTTCTCAAAAAACTTGTGGAGGACGGAGTGGTTTCCGGATGGGATGACCCCAGAATGGCTACAATCGCAGGCATGAGGCGCCGCGGATATCCGCCGGAGGCGCTGCGCGAGTTTATCAACAACACGGGCATCTCCAAGGCATATTCCGAGTGCGAATATGATTATCTCGAGCATTTTGTGAGAGACTATCTCAAAACCCACACCGAGACAAAAATGGCTGTCGCCGACCCGGTAAAGCTTGTAATCGACAACTACGAGGGCGAGGAGACCGTACAGATAGAGAGCACGGTGGGAGAGAACCCCGAGAAGAGAGACGTCGTTTTCGGCAGGGAACTTTATATAGACGCATCCGACTTTATGATTGAGCCGCCGAAGAAATACTTCAGAATGTATGTCGGCAATGAGGTTCGCCTCAAGGGTGCTTATATCGTTAAATGTACCGGCTATGAGGAGACAGACGGCGGTTTGGTGGTTCACTGCGAATATGACCCCGACACGCGCAGCGGCGGCACAAGCACAAAGAAGGTCAAAGGCACAATACAGTGGGTTAATCAGAAATATGCCATGCCCTGCGAATTCAGAATGTACGATATGCTCATAGACCCCGAGAAGAACAGTGAGCTTGACGCGTCGGAGCGGCTTAACGAAAACTCGCTTGTCACAAAGCACGGCTACATCGAGCCGAGCCTCGCTGACGCGCAGACGGGCGATAAATTCCAGTTTATCAGAGTCGGCTATTTTGTAAAGGACAGAGATTCCACGGAGAGCTTACCTGTGTTTAACAGGATAGTCAGCCTCAAGGATTCTTATAAACCGAAAAAATAAAGTAAAATCGACAAGTGCCAACCGCACTTGTCGATTTTTTGGTGGAGGCGAGGAGAATCGAACTCCTGTCCGAAAATCAATCCAAAAGAAGCTCTCCGAGTGCAGTCTGTGATTGGGATTCCCCCAATGCACAGCTCACAGACAGGCTGTGCATATCGGTAGCTTCATAGGTCGTGGCGGTCTCAAAGCTTTGACCGCTCATGTTCACCGCAGAATGACGCCCTTATCCGTGCCGCGGTCTGCTCGGACAGAACGGCCGCCTTTAATTAGGCAGCGTAAGCTATATTATCGTTAGCTTTTATATTTAAGTTTAGGCTTTTTAAGCGGTGCCCGCCGCTACTCGCTCTTCTTCATTCATAATCCCCGTCGAAACCTTTACGCCCCCGAGGTGTTTTCAAAAATCACGGTATATTATCTCCGCGTATCTATCATTATATACCTAATACCCTTGTTTTGTCAACTGAAATCCAGAACCTGAAGCGCATTGTCATTTAATTTTAATATTAAATTGACTATAATTAACCTAAACCACTTGTTTTAACCGAAAACATATGATACAATATAACAGGCAGAAAATTCAAGAGGTGTAATTAATGGAACTATATCAAAACAGAATTGTGATTAAAGTGGGCACATCCACTCTGACAAACGAAAACGGAAAAAGCGATTTAAGGTCGTTTGACCGCCTTGCCTGCGTGCTGGCAGATGTGCAAAACAAGGGCTATGAAGTGATACTCGTCTCCTCGGGAGCGATAGCAGTCGGCTCGAACAAACTCGGCATGAAATCAAAGCCGACCGAGATGCGCATGAAACAGGCGGCAGCGGCAGTGGGACAGTGCAGCATAATGTATTGGTACGACAAATTCTTTGGCGATTATGACAAGACAATCGCGCAGATATTGCTCAATGCGGACGACATAGAGGACGAGGAGAAGAAGGAAAACCTCACAAACACATTTGACGCCCTGCTTGAGATGGGCATAATCCCCGTGGTAAACGAAAACGACTCGGTCAGCTACAAGGAGATAGAATCCGAAGACCGCCTGTTCGGCGATAACGATATGCTCTCCGCGGTGGTTGCGGTGCTGTGCAAGGCGCAAAAGCTCATCATCCTGTCGGATATCGACGGAATGTACGACAGCGACCCGAGGCTGAATCTGCACGCCAAGCTAATTGAGCGCGTAGAGAATATAGACGAGGATTTGTTTTCACTCGCCGGCAGTGCCGGCTCGAGGCGCGGCACGGGCGGCATGAAAACCAAGCTCGGCGCGGCAAATCTCGCCACCTCCAACGGCACAGACGTGGTTATAACCAACGGCAAGCACCCGGACGGCATATACGACATAGTTGCCGGCAAATCCGTAGGGACACTCTTTGTCGGTCAAAAATACAAAGATTGAATTTATACATAAAACATGGCGGATGTCTGATGAATCCGCCATGTTTTTTTGCGCATCTTTTTCGCTACATAATTTTTAAACTGCGAATCTCTTCCTAAGGCAGTTTAAAAATCTTTACAACCAAATTATCCGTACAAACAGAATCCGCTTTTTGGTTAAAAGGCTCGGGGGTGCGTTCACCCCAAGCTATTGAGTGTTCCGATTACTTTGTCTTTGCAAGCAGCACTCTCACTCTGCCGCCGCGCGCTTCGGTCTTGTCGCGGTATGCAGTCACGCTGTATGACGACAAGTTCGTCCTAAGCTCTGAGAGCGGCATAATGGTGAATGTCCTGTCGCTCGTGCCGCTGTATTTGTACACAACTACCTTGTCGCTGACAAGAACATCGCTGCCGCTGATTGTAACAGTGCCGTCGCCCACCTCGGTCACCTGTCCGGCAGCGGTCAGCTTGACAATGGAGTTAATGCTGCCGTTAGATACTGCAAAGCCTGCCGGTGCCGCACCGGTTATTGCTCCGCCGTAGTTTATGGAGCTGGTGTAGGTCTTGCCGCCCGCATCACAGGTATATTGGCGCATGGTAGTTGACATAGCTCCGCCACCGCTGCTGCTTGTGGTCACATTGGTCACAATGCCGTATTCAAATGCGTCTCCCGTCACATTGTTGAGTATGAGTTTGGATATCTTTCCTGCGGAATTCTTTTCAAAATACATGACCTGTGAACTCGAGATGCTCACTCCGTCCAGCCGCTGCATATATACGCGGGTATATGAGCCGGGGTTGTCGTCAGTCGATGTAGTAACATCAAGAATCTGCACATCCTCCGCAACGGACGACGAACCAATCTTCATCGCCGCCGCATCGGCCGCGCCGGAAACGGAATTTCCGCTGCTTACGACATTCAGCCTTGCCACGCCGCCGCTGAATTTCACCGTCATTGCACGGTTAATGTATGAACTGTAATTTTTGTCGGTTATTACTTCAAGCAGAGTGCCGTCCGGCTGAATGAGGTTCGCATACACCGAGGTGTAGCGGTCGCCGTCAGAATTGTCAAATTCCTTTGTACCCGTTGCCACAAGGTAGCCTGCAAGGCTCTCCGATGACGTTTGGGCAGCGGCTGTGAGCACATCGGCAATCTGTCCGTCCTTGCCCATCAGCAGAGTGACCGTGTCGCCGTATTTACAGCTGCCGTTTGACGAAAGTTTGTCGAATGCCGCCGCGCTCTCCAATGTGTATTCCGTGCCGGATACAGTCACGCTGTTCGGCATATCCTTGTTCGGAGTGGCTTTTTCATAAACGCCCGTTACCTTGCGGCTGTATGCAAACACTGCGTTTATATCCTTGAGATAGTACACAATGTCGTTAGCGCTGACATCGCTGCGCGACGCCTTAACTCCGTCACGCATAACCGTCATGGACGAATCCGCCGAGAATTTGTCAAGATAACCCGAGCCTGTCGCGGTGTAAGGGCCGTCAAGATTATCCTTGACAACCGTCATGTAATCGACATTTCCGCCGGCGTCTTTCATCAGATATATGGTGTCGCCCGTAGTCAGACTGCTCTTGACTGCGCCGTAGGTCGTCTTGTTGGTGTCCTCATAAACAGTCACAGACGAATCCTGCTTAAAGCTCGTCATCACGCCGTCATGATAGGTGATGATGCTGTCGTCAAGCTTTGAGTAAACCACGTTCTTCTGCACCGTCTGCACGGACTGCATGAATGCCGCATAATCGCTGTTTTTGACTATGAGGTCTCCTTTTCTGCCGATGAGGCTGTGGTCAAAATCATTGCCTATCTTAAAGCTGCCTGCGCTTGTGAGCACATAGCCTGCGGTAACGCCGCTGTTTTCGTCATTTGTGGCAATGATGACGGCGTCTTCATACAGATTGCAGTCGAGCTTTTGCAGATATTTGTCGCTCGACTGACCGCCTTTCGGCTGTGCAATGAGCGTGTTGTAGATTAGCTTAAGCACATCGCGCCGTGTAAGCTCAGCGCCCACTCCCGCAGTTACATTGTCGAGCACATGGGCATTTGTCGCAATGCCTATCTGTCCGTAAGGCCATGATGTGCCGAAATCGTCCGTGGTGTAGCCCAGGAGTTTGAGCAGCACCGTAGCCGCCTCTTCGAGCAGCACCGTGTTATCCGGACGGAATGTACCGTCCGGATAACCGTTCATCATGCCGTTGGTGACCGCCACGCGCACATACGGCGACGCCCAGTGGCGAAATGTGCAGTCGGTGAACACCGATGTTGTGCCGCTCGTCGGTACCATGTTGCGGTACTGCGACATAGCCACGGCTATCTTGGTAAATTCCGCCCTCGACACAAAGCTGTCAAGATGCATATCGCCGTTTTCGTCGCCCACCATTATATTGAGCGTTTTGGAGAGCGTTACGGCGTTGTTCTCGTCGTAATTTGCTGTGTTTGTCGCCGCCGAAACGGGCACAAACGGCACGCAAAGGCAGAGAGCGAGAATCAGTGAAATTATTTTATTCTTCAAAGCAGTTTCCTCCTTTTGTATCAGTCATATCTCAGGGCATCTATCGGGTTGAGCCTCGACGCCTTTTTGGCAGGGAAGTAACCGAAGGCTATGCCGATGATTGCCGACACGGAAAACGAAATGATGATTGCCGGTATGGATATCACGGCGGTCATATCAAACAGTGTTGCCGCATATGAACCGCCTATGCCGAGCAAGATGCCCAATAAACCTCCCAGACAGCTTGTGGTTATCGCCTCTACGACAAACTGGCTCATGATATCCCACGGAGTTGCACCGAGGGATTTTCGTATGCCGATTTCCCGCGTCCTCTCGGTAACGGACACAAGCATAATGTTCATTATGCCTATGCCGCCTACAAGCAGCGACACACCGGCAACACCGGCGAGCACAAGCGACATGGTTTTGGTCATGTCGTTTATGGAGTCTATCATGGACGCCATGTTCGACACACTGTAAGCGTTGCTGTTTGAGAATATGCCGAGCAGATAATTGTCTATCAGATCCTGCGCCTTGTCGGACACATCCTTGCTTGCGGCATTGAAGATGTAGCTGCCCATGGTGAAGCCGCTCGAAAGTCTCGAGGCAAGCGTGTACGGTACAAGTATTATGTCGTCCGAGCTTGCTTCGCTGCTGTCGTCCTTTTCCTCAAGCACACCAACAACGGTGTACAGCTGACCGTTAATTTTTATGCCCTGACCCAGAGCACTTTTTGAACTGCCGTACAGCTCATTTGCAATGTATGTGCCTATCACGCAGTTGCGCAATCTTGATTTGCTGTCCATGTATTCAATGTTTCTGCCGTATTCCACGTTGAGACCCTTTATGTGAGTGTAGTATTCGTTCACTCCGGTGCAGGTGGATACATCCACATTTTCCGTGCCGTTTTTCGCCGTAACGCCGGGCACGGTGATATTTGGCGTCATGGATTCGAGATACTCCGGATTGTCGTCAACAAGATTCTGCATATCGTCTATCGAAACGCTCCTGTTGCCGCCTCTGCCGCGCACACTCACGGTTATTGTGGTAGCGCCCATGCTCTCGAATTCATCGAGTACATCCTGAGTCATGCCGTTGACTATGCTTACTATGATGATAACCGCCGCCACGCCTATGATTATGCCCAGCATGGTGAGAAATGACCTCATCTTGCTTGACATGAGGCTCTTTATCGCAAGGCTGAAAGCCTGTTTTATATTCATGCAAACGCCTCCTTGGTCTCATCGGATATGATGTGCCCGTCCTGTATGCGCACCACGCGTTTTATCTGATCCGCTATGGAGTTGTCGTGCGTTATGAGCACTATTGTCGTTCCCTCGGCGTTTAGCTGTTTCAGAAACTCAAGCACCTCTTTGCCCGTCTTGGAGTCGAGCGCGCCTGTAGGTTCGTCCGCAAGTATCACGGGCGGATCTCCGGCAAGCGCACGGGCAATGGAGACCCTCTGCTGCTGACCGCCGGAGAGCTGCGTGGGGTACTTGTGCGCCCTGTCGGCAAGCCCGACTCTGCCGAGCGCCGCAATTGCCAGCTCGGTGCGCTCGTGAGACTTCACACCCTTGTACAGGAGCGGCAGCTCCACATTCTCAAGCACGGATAGCTTGGGTATGAGGTTGTATTGCTGAAATATAAATCCCAGTTCCTTGTTGCGTACGTGTGCAAGTCGGTTTTCGTCCATTGTGCTGACATCGGTGCCGTTCAGAAAATATTCTCCTCTTGTGGGGATATCCAGGCAACCGATGATATTCATGCAGGTGGATTTGCCCGAACCGGACGAACCCACTATGCAGACAAATTCGCCGCGGCTCACGTGTAGCGATATCCCGTCGAGCGCCCTTATCTCGCTGTCGCCGTCGGAGTATATTTTGTATATGTCTTTCAAATCTATCATAAATCGTTCACTCCCGTTGACAAATTATCTTCCGCCGGGAGCTCCGTCTCCGGGGCCGCCGCCACCGCCGGACATTCCGCCACCGCCGCCGGGCATTCCTCCGCCGCTCGGCATACCGCCGCCTCCGGGCATCATGCCTTGCTGCTGATTATTGCTGTCCGAACTGTCTGAGCTTGTGTCGGGCAGCAGTACCGTCTGCCCCTCGGAAAGTCCGCTCTTAATCTCTATAAATGTGTCATCGCTCAGTCCCGTTTCCACCTGAACCACGGTGTAGCCGTCCGGCACATAGAGCTGTTTTTTCATGTTCTCCGTGCGCGCCTTGCTCTTTTCCTCGTCAGTCATGTCGCTCGGTGTTTCGTCCGCGGCGTAAGCCGTCTGACCGATTACACCGAACAGAGATGACGACTCTTTGCCCTCGGGCAGCTTTGCGTTGCCGTCGGCATCGGGATGCCCGTCAAGCTTTGCGCCCTGAGGTTCGCCGCCGTTGCCGCGGTCGGATTTGTTATCGGGCACAGTGCCGTCGTCCTTTACTATGACAAAATTGCCTCGCCTTACCGCCGATACGGGAACGCGCAAAACATTGCTGACCGATTCTACAACTATGTCACCCGTAACGTTCATGCCCGGGATAAGTCCGCTCTCTTCGCCGTTTTCTATGGTAACCTTGACGGGATAGCTCGTCACGCCCTGGGCAGATGTGCCCACAATGCTTATATTGCTCACATATCCGGTAAATGTCTTGTCCTCCATAGCGTCGGCGGTTATGTCAACCTTTTGACCCACCTCTATGGAGCTGATGTCAAGCTCATCTATGCTCATCTCAAACACAAGCGTTGAGAGATCCGCTATAATAGCCATAGTTGAGGCTGAATTCTGATCCAGCTTTTCGCCGGCTTTCACATCTTTTTCTATAACCTTGCCGTCTATCGGCGCGGTAATGCGATAGTCGTCCAGACTCTCCTTGGAGTCCTTAAGCGAAAGCTTGGCGTCGTCGAGCGAGAGTTTGCTCGACCTTACATTTGAATTGGTGCTGCCGCTCTGCAAAACAACAAGCGTCTCGCCGTATGATACGCTGTCGCCTGTTTTGTGACTGAGCGAAGCGACCTTGCCGCTCGCCTTGGCGGTGATTGTAGATTCGTTTTTGTACTCAAACGTGCCTGCGTCATTGCACGCATAGTCGCCGACTATGGCAGTCGCCTTCTGCCCCGGAACTATCGAACCCGGGTTGCGCACATATATCTCCACATTCGTCACCGCAACACCGAAGCTGTTCACCGTGGAGCCGCTTGCGATTCTCGACACATTTCCGTAAACCTCGGTAAAGGAGTTTTCAAGCGATACCGACGCGCCCTGACCTATGTAAAGTTTCTTTGCGTCCTCCGTGTTGAATGTAATGTTGAGTATAAGGTTGTCTTTGTCCACCACTTTGGCTACGGTCATGCCGTTTGACACCTGATCGCCCTTTTTAACATTAAGCTCGGTTATGACTCCTGCCACATCGGATTTTATGTAGAGATTGGACGCGTCCTCGACTGCCTGGTCATAGGTCATCTGCGCTTTCTCCACGCTCGATTCTGCCTTGGCTATGTTGCTGCTGACGGATGAACTGTCTATCTCGTAGAGAAGCTGTCCTTTGGTGACATAGTCGCCCTCCTCAAAATAATCCGCTGTGATGTCGCCCTTGGCAAGCGATGTCACTTCATATTGATTTATCGCCTCAATAGTGCCCGTGCCCTCTATGACGGAGTTTATATCACCCCTCGTCACACGCGAGGTGATAAGCTCCGACGAGGTTTTTGAACCCCTGCCGGAGTAGATGAAAAATCCGCCCGCGGCTATTATCACGACAAGCACCGCCGCAATGATTTTTTTGCTTATCGACAAAGTTTTTTTGCCGAATCTGAGATTCAGGCTGCCTTTGAGCAAGCCCATTTTTAATTTCTTCATTAAAAACTCCTTTCCGTTCATATGCAATCGATTAAAACTGTTGTATGATTAATTTGCGTAATCTCTGCGCACAAAACAGCACAGAGGCTATTGCCATATGTTGCGTGTCGGGACGACACGCAACATATGGCAATAGCCGACGGGCAGCTTTCACACCACAAATCCGCCGTTAACCCCGAGCACCTGACCTGTGACAAACCCTGCGCCGTCCGATGCAAAATACGCCGCTGCCGCCGCCACGTCATCACCCGTGCCGATGCGCATCATGGGCGTTTCGGCAACAAGCTCGTCTATAATCTCTTTCTCAAGCGAGGAATTCATGTCAGTGTCTATCAGCCCCGGGGCAATGCAGTTGACCGTTATGCCCGACGGCCCCAGTTCCTTTGCCAGCGCCTTGGTGAACCCGATAAGCGCCGCCTTGGACGCAGAATAGTGCACCTCGCACGATGCGCCCGTTACCCCCCACATGGAGGAAATGTTTATTATCCTGCCGAATTTTTTATGTATCATGGAATCCATAAAAGCCTTGGTACAGTTGAACGCACCCTTGACGTTCACGGAAAACATTCTGTCCCAGTCTGCCGGCGTGATGTCATTCATCATCATCTGCCGCGCTATGCCGGCATTGTTTATCAGCACATCCACCCCGCCGAATTTTGCATAAATCTCGCCTGCGGCGCTCCAGACCGCGGCAACATCGGCAACATCTGCACGCACAATGAGCGACGATTTTTCGTCAAGCGTCCGTGCAAAGGTGCGCGCGCTCTCGTCATCGTGTGCATAAATCATCGCGACGTTGTATCCCATATCATAAAATCTTTGTGCACAGGCTCTGCCTATACCTCTGGTTCCGCCTGTGACAACAGCTGTTCTGCTCATATCATATCGCCTCCTAAAGCTGTTTTTATTGTACCACAAAAGCTTTTTGTCGTCTACAATTTTTATTCGCAATATAGTCATTGATTTTTACACTTGTTCATGATATACTTTAATTATTAAAATCAGATTAAAACATACCGAAAGGCAAGGAAAATTAATTATGGGTTTATTTAACGGTTACATGAAAGAAGGCCCGGGCGTATCGAAAAACGCACCGGAGAAACACAGATTTTTTCTGTTTTTTGAACTGTTCGGCAGAAAATTCACCAAACTGATACGGCTGAACATGATGATGTTTGTGTGTCTGCTGCCGCTGGCGCTGGGCATATATATGTCTGTCAGTCTCAATCCGCAGATAATATCGGACGGCGCGGTCAACGCGGCAAACCTCTCCAAAATGCCGCTGTTTATCTTCTCGGGAGACATAGTCGGCATGGCGATATTTGTGCTGTCAATCCTTTTGGCTGCACCGGCAATGGCAGGCTTTACTTATGTCATAAGGAATTTTCAGCGTGAGGAGCACGCCTGGGTTTTCAGCGATTTCATGGATAATTTCAAAAGCAACTTCAAGCAGGCTGTCGCGCTCGGTTTCATAGACGCGCTAGTGTACCTGCTGCTGTATGTGGCGTTTGCTTTTTACAGATTTCAGATGCCCGTCATCAACCCGGGCATGGCAAATATAACCCCTGTCCTCACCGCGCTTATTGTGGTCATGAGTGTGATATACACATGGATGCATTATTACATATATGTAATGATGGTTACATTCGACCTGAAGCTTAAAGACCTGTTCCGCAATTCGCTGCTGTTTGCCATAGGCAAGCTGCCGCTGAATCTTCTGATAACAATCATATGCGGCGCGATAGTATTCTTTAGCTTTTATTACATTGCAATCGGCGCAATTCTGGCTTTTGTCATTACTTTGTCACTCCTTGGGTATATTGTGGTGTTCTCTGTATATCCTACAATTGACAGCTACCTCATAGAGCCTGTGACGGTTCATGAGAAGACGGACGACGAGGAAAGAACATTCAGTGACGACAGAGAGGAATAATATGAAAAAAGAAGTAGAGATTTTCACCGACGGCGCGTGCAGCGGCAACCCCGGCAAGGGCGGCTACGGCGCTATTCTCCGCTACAACGGCAGAGTGAAAGAACTGTCGCAGGGGTTTATCAAAACCACAAACAACCGCATGGAGCTGCTGTCGGCAATAACCGCGCTTGAGGCGCTCAAAGAGCCTTGCCGCGTGGTGCTGACGAGCGATTCAAAATATCTTGTGGATTCGGTCAACCTCGGCTGGATAGACAAATGGAGAAAAAACGACTGGTATCGCACAAAGAGCGAAAAGGCAAAGAATATCGACCTGCTCAACCGCCTTGTTGCACAGACCGAGCGGCATGATGTCACCTTTGTGTGGGTGAAAGGTCACGCCGGTCACCCCGAGAACGAGCGGTGTGACGAGCTTGCCACAGGGGCGATAAAGGGCGATAATCTGCTGATTGACCCGGGAATGGACAATTGATTTTTTGCAGTATGCGACCAAATATGACAATTGAAAGGCAAAAACTCGGCTCGTGAGTGTATATTTGATTTTGGCTCACTCGGACAGCTGCGCGGCAGCGCAGAACTCGCTCACACGCCCGGGCAGATTTGACAGACGTGTGCCCGTGGAACTGCCCGACCTTAAAGGAAGAGAAGAGATACTTAAAGTACACGCAAGAAAGATTAAAACAGAACCGAATATAGATTATTCGCAGGTGGCAAAAATGGCGTCGGGTACATCGGGCGCGCTGGGTTACACTATGCAGGTGGAATCGGGCAATCATTACCTCATGAGCAAGGAGAAGATAGAAATCAAAATTGCCACCTTTACCGGCGGCAGAGCGGCGGAGAAAGTTGTGTTCGGCTCGGTGACCACGGGCGAAGAGTTTATGAAAATCCTTGACGGATAATAATTGCTCGGGTTTTGCACTGTGTTTATAAAAAAAGAGGGTGCGGCAAAACGAAAC
>CAJLYL010000029.1 GCA_905210855.1 uncultured Clostridia bacterium | reverse complement strand
CCGGTTACACACACGGTGTGGGCTGGTGTGCACCTCAGCAGGGTGCCTGCAAGCTGTCCCTTAACGTTAAGGACGGCGTTATCGAGGAGGCACTTGTTGAGACAGTCGGATGCTCCGGTATGACACACTCCGCCGCTATGGCATCGGAGATTCTCCCCGGAAAAACAATTCTCGAGGCGCTTAACACCGACCTCGTGTGCGACGCTATCAACACCGCAATGAGAGAGCTTTTCCTTCAGATAGTATACGGAAGAACTCAGACAGCTTTCTCCGAGGGCGGTCTGCCGATAGGCGCGGGTCTCGAGGATCTCGGCAAGGGTCTGCGCAGCCAGGTGGGCACAATGTACGGCACACTGGCAAAAGGCTCAAGATATCTTGAGATGGCAGAGGGCTATGTAACCAAAATTGCTCTCGATGAGGATAACGAGATCATCGGCTACAAGTTTGTACATATGGGCAAAATGATGGAAATGATAAAGGGCGGCATGGATGCTAACGAGGCTCTTGAAAAAGCAAGCGGTCAGTATGGCAGAATAGACGACGCTGCAAAACTTATCGACCCGAGAAACGAATAATAGAGGAGGAGAGCTGAAAATGGCATTGTTTGAAAGTTATGAAAGAAGAATTGACAATATAAACGCCGTTCTTAACGCAAACGGCATAGCTTCCATCGAAGAAGCAAAAGCAATCTGCGATGAAAAGGGCATTGACCCATATAGCATCGTAAAGGGTATTCAGCCGATCTGCTTTGAAAATGCTGCGTGGGCATATGTTGTGGGTGCCGCTCTTGCCATAAAGAGAGGCTGCACTGTTGCCGCAGACGCTGCGGAGGTTATCGGCGAAGGCTTGCAGGCATTCTGCATCAAAGGCTCGGTTGCGGACGACAGAAAAGTCGGCATAGGTCACGGAAACCTCGGCGCAATGCTTCTGCGTGAGGAGACAAAGTGCTTTGCATTCCTTGCAGGTCACGAGTCATTCGCAGCTGCCGAGGGTGCAATCGGTATTGCAAAATCCGCAAACAAGGTTAGAAAAGAACCACTTCGTGTAATCCTCAACGGTCTCGGAAAAGACGCCGCTCAGATTATATCGAGAATAAACGGTTTCACTTATGTTAAAACTCAGTTTGACTACGCTACGGGCGAGGTTAACGTTGTGTCCGAAAAAGCATACTCCAAGGGCGAGAGAGCGCTTGTAAAATGCTACGGCGCAGACGATGTAAGAGAAGGTGTTGCTATCATGCACAAAGAGGGCGTGGACGTATCTATCACAGGTAACTCCACCAACCCGACAAGATTCCAGCATCCGGTTGCCGGCACATACAAGAAGGAATGTATTGCTCTCGGCAAGAAATATTTCTCCGTTGCATCCGGCGGCGGCACGGGCAGAACTCTGCATCCGGACAACATGGCTGCAGGCCCTGCATCTTACGGCATGACAGACACAATGGGCAGAATGCACTCCGACGCACAGTTCGCAGGTTCGTCATCTGTTCCGGCTCACGTTGAGATGATGGGATTCCTCGGAATAGGCAATAACCCGATGGTCGGCGCAACGGTTGCCGTTGCGGTGGCTGTTCAGGAAGCAATGAACAAATAAGACGGGCATCACAGCGTAAATATAAGTGATAATTAAGGAGCGGTACGGGAGAAATGTGTGTAATGCACACATTTACTCATGCACTGCTCCTGCATTTTTATTTTTCCACAGTTTACAAAAACGCGCCCGGGCAACGGGACGAGGATGCGCCTTTTCCGAAGACGTGAAAATCGGCAAAGCCTCACTGAACCATTACCTTTTGTTTTTCAACCTTTTTTGTGACAAAGATTATATCCGCAAGCACAAGCGCAATAATCTCCTTGACCGCCGAGTATTCACCGCGTTTGCGCGGAGATACATATGAATTTGCCCATTTGTACAGCAGCGTCTGGACGAAGTACGTACCAAAGTATGCCGAGAGTATACCGATGACAACCAGCACGGTTTTGAATTTTGTGTCAAGGTTGGAAAAAGGGATTAGGTACAGACACATAAACAGCAGATTGCTGATGGTGGTGGAGATGATTACAAGCCTTTTTACATTCTTAAGCTTGGAGACGGTGAACACCGAAAAAATCTGGCACAGAAACGCCAGAGAGGCAAGCGCGCATCAAAGCAAACATAAGTCGCAGTATATCATAAATCGGGTAAGGTGTAAGCATTTGCGATTATTTGCAAGCAAACGCGCTGTTAAGCTGCCACCCATCATTGACAATTGAACAACGATTCAACGATAATCCAAAATGCCTAAACTTGACATGAGACGGCATAGTGTGTTACAATAAATTGTATAAAACTCAGCGAAAAGCAGGTTGCTTTTTGCGGATATCGGAGCGTGTAAAAATGAAGGTAAAATATGTAGAGGGGAATTACCCGGTAAAAAAATTCTCAACGCTGCGCCAAATGGTGGACATGGCGCGCGATGAGGCAAACAGCGGCATTGCGTACAAATATCGCGTCGGCAAGAGCATAGAGAGCGTTACATTCGGCGAATTTCATTCGCAGATATCGTATCTCGGCGCGGCGCTGTGTTCTCTCGGCATGGCGGATAAGCACATAAACATCATCGGCGAGAACAGCTATAAGTGGATTTTGACATATTTCACGGCGCTGCTTTCGGCAGGTGTGTGCTGCCCCGTGGATAAGGAACTCCCCGTGGCGGACATAGTAAATGTGGTGAACGATTCCGACGGAGAGATAATTTTCTACGCGGCAAAGTTTGAGGATAAATTCAGAGAGCACCGCGAAAAATTCAAAAACATCAAATATTTCGTCGGCTTCGGCAGAGATGAGGACGACGGCGAATTTTTGTCCTTCGATAAGCTTCTGCAAAAGGGCAAGTCACTGTATGAATCGGGCGAGAGGGAGTATGACGCCATGCAGACGCCGGACGGTGAGCTGAAGATGCTCGTGTACACCTCGGGCACGACGGGCATGGCAAAGGGAGTTATGCTCAGCCACCACAACCTGGTGAGCAGCGTGTACTACGGAATGCAGGTGTCGAATGTGTATACCACCGGACTATCGGTGCTGCCGTACAACCACGCGTATGAGGCGGTGTGCGGAATCCTTGTTGCCATGCACAGCCATGCGACGCTCTGCATAAACAGCTCGCTGAAGCAGATTCCGAAAAATCTTGCGGAATTTAAGCCGGATTATATCTATCTCGTGCCGGCGATTGTGGATGTGTTTTACAAAAAAATCTGGGCGACCGCCGAAAAGACGGGCAAGGCAAACGCCCTGCGTAAGCTGATAAAAATGTCTAATGCCATGCGCAGGGTCGGCATAGACGCAAGGCGCGTGCTTTTTAAATCCATTCTCGATAACTTTGGCGGCAGGCTGTCAAAAATCGTGTGCGGCGGCGCGCCGGTTCGCCCCGAGGTGGGCGAATTTTTCGACGCTGTCGGCATTGTGCTCACAAACGGCTACGGCATAACGGAGTGCTCTCCGCTCGTCAGCGTAAACCGTGCCGACAAGACAAACGACTGCACCACCGTCGGCAAAAAGCTGCCCTGCGTGGAGATAAAGTTTGACAACATGACCGCCGAGGGCGACGGGGAAATCTGCGTGAAGGGCGATGTGGTCATGATGGGTTACTACAAGCAGCCCGAGCTTACCGCAGAGGTGCTCCGCGACGGCTGGTTCTATACCGGCGACTACGGCAGATATAACTCCGCCGGCTTGCTTATGATAACCGGCAGAAAAAAGAACCTTATAATCCTGTCAAACGGCAAAAACATCTTCCCCGAGGAGATAGAGAAATACATCGGCGAGATTCCCTATGTCAAGGAGGTTGTGGTGTATTCGCTCAAGGATGAGGACGGCTTTGAATCGTCGCTCTGCGCACAGGTCTATCTCGATGAAGACCAAACCGCGGAATTCGGCAGCATAGACCTCCGGGAAAAGGTGAAAAAGGACATTATGGACGTCTGCGCCGATTTGCCGGCGTACAAAAAGGTGTCCGAGGTGGTTATCCGCGACAAGGAATTTGAAAAGACCACCGCGAATAAGATAAAGAGAAACGTCATCGAAAAATAATTTTCGGGACGTGATGCTTATTCCGCCTTTTGCACATTTTTTCGGCGGTGATTTGGCAAAAGTGTCAAAATTATAAAATTTCATAAAATTATATTGCAGAAATTTTTCCTCTGTTGTATAATGTGTATAGGAATTAAAATATATTATGTTCGGGAGGTAATTGCAATGATTAATTTGATAGTTGGAAAAAAGGGAACCGGTAAGACCAAGGCAATCATCGATTCGGCAAACAACGCCAAGGCGGCGGAGCAGGGAGATGTAATTTTCATCTGCGACGGCGCAAGGCACCTGTTCGATATTGACCATTCCGTGCGCCTTGTCGATATCAATGAATACGACCACGAGGATTTTCGGCTTTTCCTCAGCTTCATAAACGGAATCCTTGCACAGAACTACGATATTACCCACATCTACATTGACAGCCTGCTCAAGATTGTCACCGGCGACGAGGATAATCTCGAAAAATTTGTGTCCGACCTTGCGGCAATCAGCGACGCCAAAGATGTGAGATTCACCGTCAGCATAAGCGCGGATAAGGCAGACCTCCCCGAAGGAATACAGCAATACATAGTGTGAATTTGACAAACGGAAGGAAATTTCAATGGCGGACGACAGCATATATATATCCGTTGATAAGCAGTCTGTAAGCGAGATTGTCGAAAAAAAGTCGCGGTTCATATGTAACATGAAGCACATAGAGTCCGAGGACGAGGCGCTCGAATTTATCAGACAAATAAGGAAAAAATATTATGACGCACGGCACAATGTCTATGCATATATAGTGGGCGACGGCAGAGTGAAAAAATGCTCTGATGACGGCGAGCCGTCAAAGACCGCCGGATTGCCCATTATGCAGCTGCTCGAGAGCGAGCACGTGACGGATGCGGTGTGCGTTGTGACGAGGTATTTCGGCGGAACGCTCCTGGGCACGGGCGGGCTTGTGCGCGCATATACCCTCAGCGCAAAGACGGGGCTTGAGGCAAGCGGATTGCGTACCATGAAATTGTGCGACGTGTTTTTTATCACGGTGCCGTATTCTCAGCTTGCTACACTTGAGTATATCATGAAAAACCACTCGGCGGTTGTTGAGGACAAGGCTTTTTCGGCAGATGTGACGGTGCGTGTGCATATTGCGGCGGATGCCTCGGCGGCATTCACTGCCGAAATCAGCGAAAAATTCGGCTCTGCGGCAAAGACGGAGTTTTGCGAAAGGACATACAGATAATGAACAACAAAAAGGTTACTTGGATACTGACCTTCTTTTCGGTGCTTTTTCTCGGATTGATAGTGTATCTGACGACCATAGACATCTACTATAACGACGACTATACCCAGAGCACCTACAATCAGCGCAACACCGCGGCGGAGGCTAAGATACTGCGCGGCTCGGTGTATGACCGCAACGGAACCCTCCTTGCCGAAAGCGAGATTGACGGTGAGGGAGTGCAGACGCGAAAATATCCTTACAAAAATCTCTATTCCCATGTGATAGGCTATTCGTCCGTCCGATACGGCAAGTCGCTTATAGAAAAGCAATATAATCAGGATTTGCTCGGCAAGAATGATATTTCGCAGGTGTTCAGCCTGAAGAATCTTTTTGACGCACAGGGCGATTCGGGAGACGACATCCCCCTGACCATAGACCACCGCCTGCAAAAAAAGGCGGCGGAGCTTATGAAAAACTACACCGGCGCGCTCGTTGCCATGAACCCAAAGACGGGGGAGATTTTGGCAATGGTGAGTATGCCGGATTTTGACCCCTCGCCGGAGGCGCTGACAGAGCAATGGTCAAATCTCAACAGCAGTGATGATTCGCCGTTTCTCACCAGGGCTACAATGGGGCTCTATCCCCCGGGCTCAACCTACAAGACCGTCACAACGGCTCTCATCATAGAGTCGGGCAAGGACGGCGAGGTGGTGGAGGACACCAACGGTAAAATCCACCTCGGCGATAAGGATATATCCAATGCCGGCGGAGATGTTTACGGCAAAACCGACCTGAAGCGCGGCTTTGTCAAATCGAGTAATGTCTACTTTGCGTCGGTCGGCTCGGGAATCGAGGATACTTTGCATAAAGATATTGCAAAGCGCTTCCTTTTCGGCGGCAAGCTGGGCTTTGATTTTCCTTACACCAAAAGCAAATTTGAGACGGGCGGCATGGGGCAGCTGGAATGTGCCGTCGCGTCCATAGGTCAGGGAAAGACCCTCACCACGCCGCTGCACCTGGCGCTCATAACAAGCGCCTTTGCCAACAACGGATATATGCCGAAGCCCTACATTGTGTCCAAGGTGACCCACGGCGACAGGACGGTGTCCATGAACACACCGTCGTCACTTGCACAGCCGATAAGCAGCGAGGTGGCAAACCGAGTGAAGGACCTTATGTATGATGCGGTGCAGAGCGGCACGGGCACGCGCGCGCGCATAAGCGGCATAAAGGTGTGCGGCAAGACCGGCACTGCCGAGAATGAACGCACCACGGAGGACGAGAGCAAAACCCATGCAAATTTCATAGGCTTTGCGCCGTATGACGACCCCGAGATTGCAATAAGCGTTGTGCTGGAGTACGCCGGTTACGGCGGCAGCGCAGCAGCGCCCATAGCGCGCGAGGTCATGAAAGAATATTTCAATAATAAATGAACGTATAAAAAATACCTCTTTGTCGGATAATAAATATTGTTTTTGATATGTAATAACAATTTTTTATCATCCGAGGGGGTATTTTTTTTGAAACTTGAGAGCAGCGAAACAATGCATAATCTCATGAGGGCGTTTGCCGGCGAGAGCCAGGCGCGCGCCAGATATAACATGGCGGCGGCAAAGGCGCGCAGCGACGGTTTCTTTGCCGTGGCAAAGCTTTTTGACCTCACCGCAGAGCAGGAGAGGGCGCACGGGACGGTGTTTTATCACCATCTCAAAGAGGTAAATTACAGGATTTTTGACATAACGGCGTCTTACCCGATAAATGTGCTCGACACCACAATAGAATATGTGCGCGCCGCGCAGAAAAACGAGGCGGCGGAGTATGAAACGATATACAAATCCTTTGCCGAGACGGCGCGCGGAGAGGGCTTTGACAACATTGCAAACAGCTTTGAGCTTGTTGCAAGGATAGAGCAGACCCACAGCACGCGGTTTGAAAAGCTGACGCGCGACATGAGCGAAAACACCCTGTACCAAAAGGACAGCGAAACCCTGTGGACCTGCACCAACTGCGGACACGAATTCAGCGGAAGCGGCGCGCCGCTGGTGTGCCCCGTCTGCGGCAGGGTGAGGGGATATTTCCTCGAGAGGTCGTATTTTACTATTCTGTAATGCATATTTTCGGCATATGTATTATGGGGAGTGATTTGTGTGTTCAATGCGTCGGATTTCAAGTACAAAGAAGTGATAGATTTGAGCGGAGAGCGGCTCGGCTGTGTTTACGACATGGAGATAGACGTCGGCACGGGCAGCATTGTCAGGCTTATTGTGCCGGGCAGGGCGAAGCAGTCGCTTTTTGCCAAAAATCAGGCGATAAAGATTCCGTGGAACTCCATACGCAAAATCGGCGACGACATAATCCTTGTGGATATCTCGGCAGATGCATAACCGGCGCCTGTGCGAGGCATAATATCTGCGAAAGGAGTGTGACAGATATGATGAAGAAATTTGCAAGCGGAGTGATAGTCGGCACCATAGTCGGCGCGGCAATGGGTATGCTCGTTGACCCCATTAACGACAAAACCCACAGGAAGATGGAGAAGCAGACCTGCACCATGTTTCGCAATATCGGTTCGGCTGTGGACAACATAATGTCCATGTGGATGTAACGGGCGAGGGTATATTTTGTTTGAACTCAAAATATACCCTCGTTTTTTTGCTTTGCGACGGCAAATGCGTTTTAAGTATGTGCCAAGGGCGTCGATTTGCGCGGAAGCGGAGCGCTTTATTTAAAAAACCTCAGTATTGGGATATATCTTTTGTACAGCCTCTTCATCTCGTGCTGCCAGTGGATATATTCCGATTCGTCATATGCGCGCTCCATCTCCGTGCGGATGTATTTCCGCTCGTCCATAAACGGCGCAATAACCGCAACATACAGGCACGTAAACGCCAATGCCAACAAAATAACAATAACAAAAATCATAGCTTACCTCCGTTTTTTGCGTCTCCGTATACATAGTCGTATTTGTATTTGCCGATTTTTCCGCCGCGGTAATATCCGTATTTTTTCTGCTTTTCGCTGCTGTCGTGAATTATGGCGCCGAGCAGCGGCGCTCCGCTGTTCTTTACTTCGCTCACAGCAGTGTCGAGCAGATCGTATGTGGTCATCTCGTTTCGTGCCACAATCACCACGCCGTCGCAGTGCTTCATAAGCACCGCCGCGTCCGTCACCACGGTTATCGGCGGCGTATCGGTGAATATGTAGTCATATTGCTCCTCAAGGTTCTTTAGCATCTCGGCATATTCCTCTGTCTGCAAAAGCTCCGCCGGATTCGGCGGTATTTCTCCTGCCGTCAGGCAGTCGAGATTGTCGCGTACATTGCGCTTTATTGCCTCGTCAAGCTTGGAATATCCGCACACCACATTTGATACGCCGTCTTTGCGCGATAATCCCAGGTACCGGTGTACGCGCGCCTTTCTCAGGTCGCAGTCAATGATGATCACCCTCGCACCAGTCTGCGCAAAGGTTATTGCCAGGTTGATTACCGTCGTGGTTTTTCCCTCTTCGGGCGATGCGCTCGTCACAACTATGTTGCGTGCCCTGTCAAGCATGGGCATGGAGAACATGATGTTGGTTCTTATGGATTTGTAAGTCTCCACCGTGTCAAAATCCGTGTTTGCGCTGATGATTTTCTTAGTTTCCTCGGATAGATCATTTGTCTTTCGGCGGTGCTTTTTAACTGCGCCCTGAGCCGTCTCTCCGAGGATTGATATGTCGTATCTGTTTGCCACATCCTCCGCCTTGTGCACCCTCTTGTCGAAGAACTCGTACACAAATGCATATGCGCAGCTGAGCATTAACCCGAGCATGAACCCGAGGGCAATATTTTGGGGGTAACCCTTGTCATCAGCCTTTTCACAATACTGCGGAGGGTCAACTATCTCCACTTCGCCGCTCTTGTACACGCTCGTCAGCTTGTCGGGAGCTTTTTTCATAATCGTCTGCGTCAGCATAAACGAATCGAAAGGGCGGGGCGATTTTACCGATATTTTGAGCAGCTCCGTATCGTTCACCTGTGCCACCGTGAGCATTTTTGCTATTTCGTCACCGCTGTATCCTCTGCCGCTTGCCTTGCTCACATCGTCAAGAAATATCCGTGTTTTTAGAATCTCTGTGTAGGTGGTGCTCAGACTTTTGGATGTTTCTATGTCGTTTTGCTGAATAGTTGTCTCCGCCTCTTTTGCGGCGGGTTTGTTGCTGATATGCATCACTCCGAATGACGTGTATGTGTCGTCTGTGAGATAAATTGTTTTAAAAAGCATCAGCAGCGAACAGATAATCACAAGCGCCGTTATCATTATTTTGTGCCTGCCTATCACGGTCATAATGTCCGCAAGACTCAGTTCTCCGCTGTCTCTGGGAGTTGTGTTGTTCATGTTTCGCTCTCCTTGAATTTATTTGACAACATAATTCACATTATGTTGCCGGAGACATGGCTGTCTCGGGCAGAAAATCGCAGTCGGATATTTTTTGCTTGATTTGGAACTGCATAATGCTTATTTTGAATTAAAAAAAGATATCGCAAACAGGCCAATATACAAAAATCGATATGTTGGTCTCTGTTTTTGCGCCGATAAAACAGATTTTCCGTGTAAAAGGACAAAATTTTCAAAAATATATAACAAATATTGTTTTTTGTATTGACTGTGTGAGTAAAATATGTTATTATATTTGTCAAGGTATGTAATACTAATTGTTTTTTACGCAACATAATGTGAATTATGTTGTGTTTTTTTATGCGCGAATGAAAATGCTGCTCAGCTTTTGCAGCTGCGCCATGTGCCCGTCGCCGCTCTCCATTGTATAAATACGGGTAGTTTCGACAGATGAGTGACCGAGTATATCGGCAAGCCTTACAATGTCCTTTTGCAAAGAATAGAATGTCCGTGCAAACAAGTGTCTGAAATTGTGAGGGAATACCTTGTCCTTTGATACTCCGGCAGATTCGCATAAATATTTTAGCATTTTCCATATTGCACAGCGGTCAAGATGCTTTCCGCTTCTCGTAATGAATACCGAGCCACTTTTTATATTTCGTGATTTAATGTATTTCTTTAACATTTGACATAGCTTTTTCGGCAGAAATATTTGCCTTATCTTTCCTTTGCAATTTATAACCGCTTGCCCTTGCCTGACAGCCTCACAGGTTACATATTTTATCTCTGATACCCGAAGTCCTGTACTTGCTATCGTCTGCATTAAATAGTATAATCGCTCATTTTTCTTATCTTTTGCAGCAATTAAAAGCCGTTCATACTCCATTTTTGATAATTCCTTTGACTTATCCGCAAATATGCACCGCTGAATTTTCAATGTTTTCACTTTCAAATCGTGCCAACCCATAAATACAAAAAATGCGTTTACGGAAGATAACATTGAATTTACGCTTTTAACCGCATATTTTTCGCACAGCTCTTTTTTGTATTCGATAACGGCTGATTTATCAATGTTTCTGCCTTGCAACCACTCACGGAAAAAACGTATGTCACGCACATATTTTTGAATAGTGTTTTCGCTCCGTTCTTCGTTGTAAAGATATTGCTTGAAATTTTTTATAACTTCATCGGTAATGGTGCTCATAATAGCCATCCTTTCAGGTTTTTATTATATTATACCCGAAAAATTAACTTGAATGAATTACTTGTACATATATAACAAGGGCATATCGCTTAATTTTCAGCGATATGCCCTTAAACATTGTTTTTTCGTTGATACTTTCTATTTTGTAATCAATAACATACGCATTTCTGCAACACTGTAACACATAGAATCAATTTATATCAATTAATTGGAATTTCATCAGCGGCATCATCGTACTCATATCCCATTGCATAACTTTAATGTACGCGCCGCTTTGCTCAAATGACACATTTATAGATTCCGCCGGAGCATATGATTTTACATTCAACAACTTTCCTGATTTATCATACAGAGATGCCGTTGATTTTGTCGGGTATCAGTACATTCGTATGATCTCCGGTATAGCCGGTTATCGTTCCGTTATCAAAGAGAAATTCGGATGCCGCGGCAGCGCCGTAAACCGTCACTTCGCATGAGCTGCTGAACCCCGTATCATTTGTCGTTGCCGTAATCACCGCGCATCCCTGTGAAACGCCCGTGATTACACCGTCCTCAACCTCAGCAATTTTTGAATCCGATTTCTATGACACTGTCCGGAATTGTGATGCTTTCAAGGCTGCTGCAGTATCTAAATGCGTCCGCACCGATTTCCGTAATCGGGTATCCGCCAAGTTCTCTCGGTATTTCTATACTTCCGCTTGCGCTTGAATCGCAGTCGGTCAATATCGCACTTCCGTTCTCGATTGTGTATGTAAAAATTCCGTCCGTTTCCGCATAAGCATTATACGCCGTCAGACCCATAACGCCCGGTAATACCACACAAATGCAGATAAAAAGGCTTATTATCTTTTTCACAATATACACCTCCTGCTGTTAATTGCCCGACGCCGTGCCGAGCGTTACGCCCCGACCCGTAAAATATTTCGCAAGTCGGAGCAAATCCATTCGGTTTACCACGCCATCGCTGTTTACATCGCCGTAGATTACATCGGTACGGTTCGATGCTCAGCCCCACAGCCGTATTTCCGCATTTCATCGACCATGCTCCGCTGTCCGCAAATGTCAGTATCGGCAAAACAGCAGGCAACATCAGACAGATCAGCAGCATCTATACAATCTCTTTCTTTTCAATTCTTGACATATTGATTTCCCATTTTTCTTCCTCCTTAGTTAGACTCCTACATTGCCATATCGTATTCAAATCCGCTGTTCTTTGCGGAAATCATGTTTCTGTATCCCGTGCCGTACTTGGAAAAACTCACTCGCTTTATGTTCAGTCCGCTCAGCGCGTGTGTCAGCCACAGCGGCTTTGCAATCGAGGTTTTAATCTCCATCAGGTACACACCGCCGCCGAGCAGTTTTTTGCCGTAATCGCTGCGCTCAAGGCGCAGGTCATATCTGCGCGAGCGTATGTTTGTGTCAAATGATATCCGCAAATCCGCGTTGCCTTTTTCAAAATACGCTATTCGGTCATAAGCTAAGTAGAGCTTCGGCATCAGGTCATACGTTTTCAGAAAATATTCTATCTCCCTCACCACATGGGCGTTCATGTACGGTTTGATTTCCGGCAGTCTGCCGCTTGCGGCAAAAGAGTATGCCTCGCCGAGTTTCAGGGTGGTGCGCCGCTTGTTCACTATCCCTTTGTATTTTTTTCTTGATTTCGAGATATACGCTTAAGTCGGCTTTTGGCACTCCGTAAGCGCGCAGGCGGAGTTTTTCTTTGTACGGCGGCGATTCGAGCGATGTTCTTATGAGATAATCGTCCGCAGTTGCGAATCATTATCCGCATCAGCTGTCCGGAGGTATGCAGCAGAGGGTCGGCATAGCAAGGGCGCTTGCCATTCAACCTGAAATACTGCTTATAGACGAGCCGTTTTCGGCGCTCGGCAGAGCAGTCGGCGCCGCCGACTCGTCGGATGGCGACAGTGGCGCGGCGGACAAATTCATTCAGGGGCTGTTTGATATATGCCGAAAATGTGAGGTGCCGACGATTGAGGAAAACGGCAGTCTGTTTCTGGCTGTCGTTTTCCATATCCGGTGTTTTATTTTCAATAATTCCGAAAAAAAACGACGGAATTTCAAAAAAGGTATTGCATACACACCCTTAAGTGATGTATAATTAAGAAAAATATTTGTTAAAATTCATGCTGCTTGCGGCATACAGAAAGGTTTGATATTTAATGAATCTGGAACATCTAAAGAACAGTGACGCGCAGATTTACGAGGCAATCATGAATGAAACCTCGCGTCAGCGCAACAAAATTGAGCTTATTGCATCGGAGAACTTTGTGTCCGAGGCGGTTATGGAGGCAATGGGCTCCACTCTCACAAACAAATATGCCGAGGGTTACCCGGGCAAGCGCTATTACGGCGGATGCGAGTTTGTGGATGTTGTGGAGAACCTCGCCATAGAAAGGGTGAAGGAGCTTTTCGGCTGCAAGTTTGCCAATGTTCAGCCGCACTCCGGCGCTCAGGCAAACATGGCGGTTTTCTTTGCTCTGCTCAATCCCGGTGACACGGTTCTCAGCATGAGCCTTGCGCACGGCGGTCACCTCAGCCATGGCAGCCCGGTAAATATGTCGGGAAAATACTTCAACATTGTGCCCTACGGTGTTACGGAAGGGGATAATGTAATAGACTATGACGAGGTTCGCCGTCTTGCCCTTGAGCACAAGCCGAAGCTTATTTTGGCAGGCGCAAGCGCATACCCCAGAATCATAGATTTTGAAAAATTCGGTGAGATTGCAAAAGAGGTCGGCGCATATTTCATGGTGGATATGGCGCATATCGCAGGCCTTGTTGCGGCAGGAGTACACCCCTCGCCGATTCCCTATGCCGACGTGGTTACAAGCACCACTCACAAGACCCTCAGAGGGCCGCGAGGCGGCATAATCCTCAGCAATGACGAGGAGATTGCAAAGAAGATAAACAAGGCTATATTCCCCGGAATCCAGGGCGGTCCGCTCATGCACGTCATCGCGGCAAAGGCGGTTTGCTTCCGCGAGGCGCTCTCCGATGATTTTAAGGCTTATCAAAAGCAGATTGTCAGGAATGCAAAGGCTCTTGCCGACGGTCTGGTTGCCGAGGGCTTCAAGCTTGTGTCCGGCGGCACGGATAATCACCTCATGCTGCTCGACCTTACCGATACCGGCATAACGGGCAAGGAGGCGGAGGCGCATCTTGACGAGGTGGGCATAACGGTTAATAAAAATGCCATTCCGTTTGACACGCGCAGTCCATTCATCACAAGCGGCGTGAGAATCGGCACTCCGGCTACCACGTCGCGCGGATTCGACGAGGACGATATGCGCGAGATAGCAAAGCTTATAAAGCTTGCCGTGCTCGATTTTGACAACTCCGCAGATGAGGTTCGCGCAAGAGTTAAGGCTCTGTGCGATAAACATCCGCTGTATAAGTAATTAAAAAACTCAACTTGTCGGAGTTTCCGACAAGTTGAGTTTTTTATGCCGACGGGTTCGGTTAATATATTCAGCTTTCGCTCAATATTTCTCCGTCGGTCGAAACGACCGTCACGCTCCATGGTATCAGCTTGCCGCAGGCGGATAGGGCGTTGCGCACGGCATTCTCTATGCCTCCGCAGCAGGGCACCTCCATGCGGACAACCTTTACGCTCTTTATGTCGTTTGTGCGCAAAATCTCGGCAAGCTTTTCCGAGTAGTCCGCGTCATCAAGCTTCGGGCAGCCTATGAGGGTAACGTGGTCTTTGATGAATTTTTCGTGAAACGACGCGTAGGCATAGGCGGTGCAGTCTGCTGCAACAAGCAGCCTTGCTCCGTTAAAATACGGCGCATTCACGGGCACGAGTTTTATCTGCACCGGCCACTGCGAGAGCTGTGACGGCGAATCGCTCGCCGGCTTGCTCTCGGTGCGCTCTCTTGCTATGGTGTGCGACCGGCTTCCCGGGCAACCGCAGGGGAGAGGTGAGTGTGCGGATTTGTTTTTCTCTTTTTCCGCCTTATTCCTGAGCACGGCTTGCTCGTCATATGCAGCAGCCTCGCGCACCACAAAAGATATGGCGTTTGTCGGGCACGCCGGCAGGCAGTCGCCCAAACCGTCGCAGTAGTCGTCGCGCATGAGTTTTGCCTTGCCGTTCACCATGCCTATTGCACCCTCGTGACAGGCGGACGCACAGGCGCCGCAGCCGTTGCATTTTGATTCGTCTATAAATATAATTTGTCTTTTCATTTGTTTCTCCTTTGCGTTTTTTTACATTCTACCACATAAAAAAATAAAAATCCATAATAATTCCATGATTTACATTGGGAATATATACAATGATATATCCGATTTTATTCGGAACGTTATTACGACCGTCTTGTGCGATATCATGCCGATATATTACGCTTGTTGATTTCCGGCGGAGTGATTGAAGAACATGACCCCGAGACAATGGCGGTGACGTATATTTCGGCGGTTATCACGCTGCTCGGCGTTTGCGACCGCCAGCCGGAGCGTGAGAAGGAGTGTCTTGAAAAGCTCGACGCTCATGTTCGGCTGTTCTATCAGACATATAATAGGACAAACAAGCGGTGATTGTGATTTCACCCGTCGCTTGTCGGCGCGCAGACAGCCTGATTCGGGCATGACACGTTTCGTGTCGCCCGTGTGACGGCGCGGGTCTTTGATTTTTCTCGATAGTGTGCTATTGTAAAACGGGTAACGAAAGACTTTAAAATCAAAATTTCTTTGCCCTGCCATACGCCGTGCGCTTGTCTTCGGTCAAGCCGGAGCAGCGAGGCGGTCGGGCTGTAAACTGCAAAAAAATCTGATTAACGGCCTTTTCGTGATAATAAAACATGAGAGGACATGAGAAAATGAAAAGAAACGGAAGAAGAACTTTAATTATGGGAACAATGCTGCTCGCGGCATTTGCGGCTTGGACTGCGCTTGTTTGTATGGCAGACGTGCGCTCTGTCGGCCCTATGGGCACTGCTGTGGGATTCGCCGGGTTTAACGCTTGGTTTCATTCGCTCACGGGTGTGCATATGTCGCTGTATACCGTCACTGATTGGCTGGGACTTGTGCCTGTGGCTGTCTGCTTGGCGTTTTGCATTGTCGGCATTGTTCAGATGATTCGGCACAGGGGCGTAACGAGAGTTGATAGAGACATATTGCTGCTCGGCGGTTATTACATTTTGGTGATATTTTGCTACATCGTTTTCGAGATGATACCGATTAACTTCAGACCGATTTTGATAGACGGGCGGTTGGAGGCGTCGTATCCGTCGTCTACAACCTTGCTTGTGCTCTGCGTTATGCCGACTCTGACATTTCTGATTGGCCGAAGATTGAAAAATGGCACTGCGATGAAAATAATCAGAGTTTCGGTGTCGCTTTTTTCAGCTGCTGTGGTAATCGGCAGATTGATTTCGGGTGTTCATTGGTTCACTGATATTTTCGGCGGAGCTTTGCTTGGCGGAGCTTTGTTCAATCTGTATAAAGCGGCGGTGCTGATGAATGATGAGCGTACAAGATGAGCGGAAAAAGAACGCAAGGAGAATTTGCGTAACATCATGAAAGGGCTGGATGTAAAGAATTTTGATGACCTGAAAGATGTGTTTAAGATGATGGTCGGAGAAATGCTTGAAAACGGTCTTGACGGAGAGCTTGACGATGAATTAGGCTATA
>CAJLYL010000028.1 GCA_905210855.1 uncultured Clostridia bacterium | reverse complement strand
GGCGGTTATGCGCCATCCGGTTGTCGGCTTTGGCGACAACGAGCTTGCCGAAATACGCCTTACAAACAAAAAGGGCAGATTCTATGATGCACTGTGCGCCGAGGCAAAACACGACGGCGCTCTCGGCGAAAAATGCGCCGAATTTGTGCGCCTGCTCGGCAGGCTGTACGATGAATCAAAGTACAAGAGCGTTGCCGAGATATTGCGCGATATAATTGCCGCCACGGATTACATGACATATCTGTGTACGCTGAGCGAAGCGGAGCTTGCGGCGGCAAATGTGCGTATGCTCTTTCACAAGGCAGATGAATTTGAATCCAACAATTTCAAGGGTATTTTCAATTTTGTAAATTACATTGAATCCATCAAGCAAAAGACCAAGGATTCCGATTCCGCAAAGGTGATAGGCGAAAACGACAATGTGGTCAGGGTCATGACCATACACAAGAGCAAGGGACTTGAATTTCCCGTGGTGTTTCTGTCGCGGACGGGCTCCAGATTCAATTCGCAGGACATCGATGCAAAAATGCTTTTGCACAAGCAGTACGGAATCGGCATAAACATTGCCGACCCCGACCGCGGAATCACATATCCGTCGCTCGCCAAAAATGCGCTGAAACTCGTCATGAAGCGCGAAATGCTCTCGGAGGAGCTGCGCATACTCTATGTTGCGCTCACCCGTGCGCGCGAAAAGCTGATTATCACCGCCTACTGTGATAATTTCACCAAAAAAATTGAATTTATCGAACAGCTCCTTGCAGGAGAGGATTACAGGATATCTCCCGATTCGGCAGCGGCTGCCGCGTCATATATCGACTGGATTTTGCTCGCCGTGCTGCGCAATGAATCATGCGGCTTTGCGCACAAGGATTTTATCAAAAAAATCACCGATGACGGCAGCTTGTTCAACTGCATAAGAGTGAATGAAAGCGAGCTTTCCGTTGACTCTGACGGCGAAAGCACCGCGGATTTCAAACTTGACGGCAGCGGGATTGACAGCGAGGTGGAGCGCAGAATGAGCTATGTCTACCCGTATGACAACATGACATCCGTACCGCGCAATATATCCGTAACCGAGCTCAAACGCATGGCTATGGAGGAGGACGAAGCCGTCCATACAATGTATCCGACTCAGCTTGCGGCACCGTCGTTTCTTGCAGAGCCGAGGGCGCTCAGCGGCGCACAGAAGGGTACTCTGGTGCATTTTATTATGGAAAAACTCGATTTTCGCCATGCGGACGAGACCGGCATAAGGAATCAGCTTGACAAAATGCTTTCCGATAACCTGCTGACCGAAGCCGAATATAATTCGGTAAACGTCGGGCGCACGGCACAGTTTGTGTCGTCATGGCTCGGCGCGGATATGCTTGCGCATTACGACAGCCTTGAGCGCGAGTTCGCCTTTAAGTACACCGTTAGGGCGGACGAGATTTATCCCGAGGCGGACGGCTGCGACGACATAATAGTGCAGGGCGTGATTGACGCTTTTTATCAAAAAGAAGACGGCGAGCTTGTGATAATCGACTACAAGACCGACAGAATCATATCCACACCGCAGGAGACGGCTGCAAAATACGCGGCGCAGCTTAAGTATTATTCCGAGGCGCTCGAAAGACTGCTCGAAAAACGTGTGGCTCAGTGTTATATCTACCTTTTTGAGAGCGGAGATATAATAAAAATGTGATTTGCCTTTTGAGCATTAGCGAGCATAAGCAAGAAAACAGGCGAAAAACAGAGTTTAAAGATTATAAATTAATTTTTCTCAAAAAAACTGTTGACAAATTAAAAAACTTGTATTACAATATAGAAGTTGATTAAAGAAAATGGAGGTAAATCTAATGAGTACATTTATGGCTAAACCGGCCGAGCTTGAAAGAAAATGGTATATTATAGATGCAGCAGATAAGCCCCTCGGTAGAGTTGCAAGTGCAGCAGCTTCTATATTGAGAGGTAAAATAAAGCCGACATTTACGCCCCATGTAGACTGCGGTGATTTCGTAATCATCATCAATGCGGAAAAAGCGGTTCTCACAGGCAAAAAGCTTGACCAGAAGTATTACAGACACCACAGCGGTTATGTAGGCGGCCTCAAGGAGGTTCAGTACAAACACCTGATGGAAAAATCCCCTGAAAAGGCAATGATGCTTGCAGTTAAGGGTATGCTCCCGAGCAACACTATCGGCGCAAATTCTCTGACTCGTCTTCGTGTGTACAAGGGCACCGAGCATAATCATGCCGCTCAGAAACCCGAAGCCTATACAGGCGTTATTAAATAAGGAGGATATAAAAAATGGCTAACGCACAGTTTTACGGCACCGGAAGAAGAAAAAGCTCAGTAGCAAGAGTAAGACTTGTTCCCGGTACAGGAAAAATTCTTATAAATAACAGAAACATTGATGATTATTTCGGTCTCGAAACACTCAAGGTTGTTGTAAGACAGCCGCTCGTTGCTACCGATACACTCGGCAAGTTTGACGTACTTGCTAAGGTAAACGGCGGAGGCTTCACCGGCCAGGCAGGCGCAATAAGACACGGTATCTCCAGGGCGCTGCTTACCGTTGAGGAGGAGTACAGGGCACCGCTTAAGGCTGCCGGCTTCCTCACAAGAGACTCCAGAATGAAAGAAAGAAAGAAATACGGTCTCAAAGCTGCTCGTCGTGCGCCTCAGTTCTCAAAGAGATAATTTTTGCGTTTTTGTCAAAAACATATTGCAATTATTTATCATTTGTGGTATACTGATATGGTATGATAAACAGATATACAAATTCACGAAAGAGGTGACTATATAATGAGAGAGGGAATACATCCCGAGTACAAGACCACTACCGTTAAATGCGCTTGCGGAGAGACATTTGAGGTTGGTTCAACTAAGGAGAACATTTCTGTTGAAATTTGCTCAAAGTGCCATCCGTTCTACACGGGTAAGCAGAAGCTTGTTGATACAGGCGGAAGAGTAGAGAAATTCAGAAAGAAATACGGTCTGGACAAATAACTCGAAATTTTCTGAACCCCTTCAAATCGAAGGGGTTTTTTGATGTATGGTGTCGCGGAAAGCAATCCCGACCACACGAATAGTGAAAGGACAACGATTCTATGGAAAAGAAAATAGAAAATTTAAGAAATATTGCAATAATCGCCCATGTTGACCACGGCAAAACCACCCTGGTTGACGGAATGTTCAGACAGAGCGGCGTATTCAGAGCAAACCAGCACGTTGATGAGCGCGTCATGGATAATAACGACCTGGAGAGAGAGCGCGGCATAACCATTCTTTCCAAAAACACCTCTCTCATGTACGGCGACACCAGAATCAACATAGTGGACACCCCCGGACACGCCGATTTCGGCGGCGAGGTAGAGCGTGTGCTCAAAATGGTTGACGGTGTGCTTGTGCTTGTTGACGCGTTTGAGGGCTGTATGCCGCAGACAAGATTTGTGCTGAAAAAAGCGCTTTCGCTTAATCTGACCCCGATAATAGTGGTAAATAAGATAGACAGACCCAACGCGCGTCCTTTTGAGGTGGTTGATGAGATGCTCGAGCTGTTCTTAGAGCTTGACGCCACGGACGAGCAGTTCAATTCGCCCGTGATATATGCCTCCGGCAGAGACGGCTATGCCACCCTTGACCCGGAGACCCCGGGCAAGGATTTGGAACCGCTGTTCAAGGCAATTGTCGAGCACGTGCCTGCGCCCGTCGGCGACCCGGACGCACCGCTTCAGCTGCTCATATCCAACATAGAAGCAGACGAATACGTCGGCACAATGGCTGTCGGCAGGGTAGAGCGCGGAACCGTAACGGTAGGTCAAAACGCCACCGTATGCAAGAAAGACGGCAGCAATGTAAACATCCGTCTTACCAAGATGTATGAATACGAGGGACTCAGCAGGGTTGAATGCCAGGAGGCGTCCGTAGGAGACATAGTGCTTGTTGCCGGTGTTGCCGATGTACACATAGGCGATACCATCTGCGCAACGGATTGCCTTGAGCCGCTCCCGTTTGTGGAGATTGACGAGCCGACTCTCTCTATGAATTTTTCGGTAAACGACAGCCCGTTTGCCGGCAGAGACGGTCAGTATGTTACCTCGCGCCACCTGCGTGACAGGCTCTTCCGCGAGATTAACACCAATGTCAGCCTTCGCGTTGAGGAAACAGACTCCGCGGATTGCTTCAAGGTGTCGGGCAGAGGCGAGCTTCACCTTTCTATACTGATAGAAACCATGCGCCGCCAGGGATACGAATTTCAGGTGTCCAAGCCTCAGGTCATAAACAAAGTGATTGACGGCAAAGTTATGGAGCCTGTGGAGCTGCTCATTGTCGATGTGCCCGAGGAATATGTGGGTGCGGTTATCGAGAAGCTGAGCGAGCGCAAGGGGCAGATGCTTAACATGACGTCAAGCTCAAACGGCTTTACAAGGCTTGAATTTAACATACCGTCGCGTAGTATAATAGGCTACCGAGCACAGCTGCTCACCGATACGCGCGGCAACGGAGTAATGAACCATGTACTCACGGGATATGAGGAATATAAGGGCGAGATAGACACCAGAGCGCGTGGCTCCCTCATTGCCTTTGAGGACGGCGAGGCGTGCTCCTACGGTCTCTTTAATTCGCAGGACCGCGGCACTCTTTTCATCGGCCCCGGCGTAGAGGTATATGAAGGCATGGTTGTCGGCGAGACAAACCGCGGCGAAGACATAGTTGTCAACGTCTGCAAGAAAAAACACGTTACAAACACGCGTGCGGCAGGCTCTGATGACGCTTTGCGCCTTGTTACACCCAAGGACATGAGCCTGGAGAACTGCATAGAGTTTTTGGCAGATGACGAATTGCTTGAGATAACGCCGAATTTTCTGCGTATACGCAAAAAGATTCTTGACAAATCTCTCAGAGCAAAGGCAAAAAGCAAAATTAACGGGTGATAATTATGGTTCATATCGGTAACTCATGGGACAAAATCCTCGGTGAGGAATTTACAAAGGAATATTATCTGCGGCTGCGCGAATTCCTAAAGGAGGAATATACCACGCACACGGTTTATCCCGATATGCACGATATATTCAATGCACTGAAATTCACGGATTACGGCGATGTCAAGGTAGTAATCCTGGGTCAGGACCCTTACCACGGCGAGGGAGAGGCGCACGGGCTTGCTTTTTCGGTCAAAAAAGGAATTGCAATTCCGCCGTCGCTCAAAAATATATATAAAGAATTGCACGATACACTCGGCTGCTATATCCCCAATAACGGATATTTGGAAAAATGGGCGCGCCAGGGAGTGCTGCTGCTCAACACGGCGCTCACAGTGCGCAAAGACTGCGCCAATTCCCACAGCGGCAAGGGGTGGGAGGTGCTTACCGACGCCATAATTAAAAAGCTGAATTTAAGGGATGAACCGATTGTTTTCATGTTTTGGGGAAACAACGCGAAGTCGAAGGCATGGTTTATAGATAAAGACAGGCATCTTGTGCTGACGAGCGCCCACCCGAGTCCGCTCTCGGCAAGCAGAGGCTTTTTCGGCTGCGATCATTTCAGAAAGGCTAACGACTTTCTGATATCACATGGTATGACACCGATTGACTGGCAGATAGAAAATATTTGATGAGAGGAATTGATGTTAAATGAAGATTTATGATGAACTCGTAGCGAGAGGTCTCGTGGCTCAGGTTACGGATGAAGCGGAAATTAAAGAGCTTGTAAACAACGGCAAGGCTATATTCTATATCGGCTTTGACCCCACGGCAGATTCACTCCATGTGGGTCATTTCATGGCGCTGTGCCTTATGAAGAGACTTCAGATGGCAGGCAACAAGCCTGTTGTGCTCATAGGCGGCGGCAGGTCACGTGGGCGACCCCTCGGGCAGAACGGACATGAGGACGGTTATGACCGAGGAAACCATCAATCACAACTGCGAGTGTTTCAAAAAGCAGATGGAGCGTTTTATAGAATTCGGCGAGGGCAAGGCTATCATGGTAAACAATGCCGATTGGCTGCTTAAGCTCAATTATGTTGAGCTGCTGCGCGAGGTTGGTGCTTGCTTCTCGGTAAACAATATGCTCCGCGCGGAGTGCTACAAGCAGAGAATGGAAAAAGGGCTCTCATTCCTTGAGTTCAACTACATGATAATGCAGTCCTACGACTTTTATCATCTTTATCAGGAATACGGCTGCAATATGCAGTTCGGCGGCGACGATCAGTGGTCTAATATGCTCGGCGGCACTGAGCTTATTCGCCGCAAGCTTGGCAAGGACGCGTATGCAATGACTATTACGCTTCTTATGAACTCCGAGGGCAAAAAGATGGGCAAGACCGCAAACGGTGCGGTTTGGCTCGACCCCAACAAGACATCGCCGTTTGAGTTTTATCAGTACTGGCGCAATGTCGGTGATGACGATGTGCTTAAGTGCATAAGAATGCTCACTTTCCTGCCGCTTGAGGAGATAGACAGGATGGATTCCTGGGAGGGCAGCAGACTTAATGAGGCTAAAGAAATCCTCGCCTATGAGCTTACATCTCTCGTGCACGGCAAGGAAGAGGCGGACAAAGCTCAGACAGCTTCGCACGCACTTTTTGCCGGCGGCGGAGATGACAGCAATATGCCCACCACACAGCTTGGCGCGGATGACCTCACGGACGGCGGCATAGCTATACTTGACCTTATGACAAAGTGCGGACTTATCGCAAGCAAATCCGAGGGCAGAAGGCTTGTAATGCAGGGCGGCGTATCCGTAAACGATGAAAAGGTGACGGCAATTGATTATGTTGTTACCGAGGATATGCTGAGCGACGGAGTTAAAATAAGAAAAGGTAAAAAGGTATATCATAAAGCAATAATGTAGTTCGGTGTGGTACTTCACACAAAGGCGAGGTGGAGTATATTTAATTTTGTGCGAGCGAGTTCTGCGCTACTGCACAGCTGTTCGAGTGAGCCAAAATTCAATATATTTCACCGAGCCGGCGTTTTATCGATTAATTATTGCATAGGGATGTAGAAAACAAATATTCGGTTTTTTACATCCCTTTTTTCAAAACAGGAGATGATAAAGATGAAGTTTCTTCACCTTGCGGATATGCACATCGGCAAACGAGTAAACGGATTTTCCATGATTGAGGATCAAGAATACATTCTTGCGCAGATTGAAAATATAATCAAGGCTGAAAAACCCGATGCGGTCATAATAGCCGGAGATGTCTACGATAAATCCGTGCCGACAGCCGAGGCCGTGCGCCTGCTCGACGGGTTCTTGACCAATCTCTGCGATGTGTGTGCCTATGTTTTTGTCATCAGCGGCAATCACGACAGCGCCGAGCGCCTGTCATTCTGCGCCGGCGCACTGAAAAATGCCGGTTTGTACATATCTCCCGTGTTTGACGGCGAGGTAACAAGCGTTGACATGACGGATGAGTTCGGCAATGTCGCGGTGCATCTTCTTCCGTTTGTCAAGCCGTCCGTCGTGCGCGCGGCGTATGAAATCGAAGCTCCGCTCACCTACACCGAGGCAGTGAGCGAGGTTGTGTCTCGCATGGATATTGATGAATCAAAGCGAAATGTGCTTGTTGCGCATCAGTTTGTGACAGGCTCTGCGCGCAGCGAATCCGAGGAGCTGAGCGTCGGCGGACTCGACAACGTGGACGCGGCGGTGTTCGCGCCGTTTGATTACACCGCTCTCGGTCATATCCACCGCCCCCAGCAGCACGGCGAGCGCATACGTTACAGCGGCTCGCCGCTCAAGTATTCATTCTCCGAGGCGGCGTATGACAAGAGCGTCACTTCTGTAACCCTCGGGGCAAAGGGCGACGTGCGGATTAACACCGTGCCGCTTGCTCCGCTGCACGATATGCGCGAGATTAAGGGCAGCTATATGCAGATTACGGACAAAAGTTTTTATGATAAATTTGCAACCGACGACTATATGCACATCACCCTTACGGACGAGGACGACATAATAGACGCCGTCGGCAAGTTGCGCAGCATTTATCCCAACATAATGAAGCTTGATTATGACAACGAGCGCACGCGTACAAATGCCGAAATAACCGTTGACGCGGAGCTGAGGCGAAAAAGCCCGTCAGAGCTTTTTGCGGAATTGTACAAAATGCAGAATAACGCCGACATGACGGACGAACAGCGCGGCTTTGTGACAGAGCTTTTGGAGAATATGAGGTGATGAGCATATGAGACCGATACTTCTTGAAATGAGCGCCTTTGGGCCCTTTGCCGATTTGGTTGAGATAGATTTTTCTGCTTTCGGAAAATCGGGAATATATCTGATATCAGGCGATACCGGCGCAGGAAAAACCACTATATTTGACGCAATTTCGTTTGCGTTGTACGGCAAGCCGAGCGGAGATAACCGCGAGTCGGTCATGCTCAGGTGTAAGTACAGCCCGCCGACCGTGCCGACATTCGTGCGGCTCAAGTTTGAATGCGGCGGCGCGGTGTACACTGTTACGCGCAATCCGTCTTACTTGCGCGCGGCAAAGCGCGGCGAAGGCTTGGTTACAGAGGCGCCCGACTCCGAGCTCATTTTGCCGGACGGCAGCGTTATTGCAAAAAATGCCGATGTGGACGCAAGACTTCTTGAAATCGTAAAGCTTGACAGAAATCAGTTTTCACAGATTGCCATGATTGCGCAGGGAGATTTCCTTAAGCTTCTCCTTGCAGGCACAAAGGAGCGCAAGGAGATTTTTCGCAGTATATTTGATACAGAGCTTTTCTATCGGTTGCAGGAAAAGCTCGCATCGCTCGACAGCGAGGCGCAGCGCGCCTGCCGCGAGTGTGCGGTTGCTCTGCGCTCCGTTGCCGAGGGCGTGGATTGCGGTGATGATGAAGCTGCAAAGGCGCGGTTTGATGAAATCATGTCAAATGACGCCATATCGGCGGACGACGCTGCCGCTCTGCTTAAAAATCTGATATCGGCAGACGACGGCGCAACGTCGGCTGCGGAAAAATCTATCAGAGATAATTCAGAGAAGATAAAAAGACTCTCCGAGGAAAAGACCAAGCTTGAAAAGCTTGCCAACATCAATGCAAAAATCGCGGAATACGAAAAAATCATTGCGGATAACGCGGAAAAGTTTAAAATGCTGTCGGCAGAGCGGGATAATTGCCCCAAGCTTAGAGCGGAGATTGAAAAAACCGCAGTGGATATAGAAAGAACGAGCAAGGAGCTTGAGATTTTTGACTCACGCGGCAGGCTTGCGCTCGAGCTTGATTCGGCAAGGGCGGTTTTTGATGAGCTTGCCGCCGCGCAAAACTCCTGCGCTGAGGAAATCAAAAAGAGCGGGCAGAGAATTTTCGACGGCAAGCAAAGGGAAAAGCAGATAGAAAACGCTCCCGAAAGGCTTGCGGCAGAGGAGAGGACAACAGCTGCCATCGATAATTCGATAGAGCGGGCACAGGTGCTCTCGTCAAGGCTTGAAAGACTTAAATCGGCGCAGAAGGATAGCCTTGCGGCTTATGAAAAATATGCGCTTGCGCGCAGCGAATTTGACAAAGCTTCTGCCGAGGCGGCAGACGCGCAAAAAAGATTTTTTGACGGTCAGGCAGGCTACATAGCCTCAAAGCTTGTTGAGGGGCAGCCGTGCCCGGTCTGCGGCTCGCTTGCCCATCCGCAGCCGGCTGTGCTCAGCGCCAAGCTTCCCGACAGGGCGGAGGTCAGCCGCCTGAAAACAGCCTGCGACGCCGCTGCCGAGAGGATGAATAATGCGTCAGAAAAAGCGGCACAATATAAATCCGCAAAAGAAACCCTTGAAGCCGAAATTGCCGACAGGGCAAAGGATTGCGGACTCGTGTACGACAGAGAGACATTTGACGGAGTACTCGGCGATTTTAAGGAAAAAATCACGGCAGAGCAGCAGAGACAAATTCAGCTTATAAATTCACTGAAAGCGGATTGCGAGGATTTGCGCAGACTGCGGCAAGACGAGGAGAAGAACAAAGCCGCTCTCGATGAATTAAACGCGCGAAAAGCGGCAATAGTAAAGGACATGGCGGCGCAGACGGAGAGAATAAAGGCTCTTGAAAAATCCGTTGCCGATGCGGACAAAAAACTGCCGCACGGCAGCGAGGATGAGGTTCGCTCGGCTTTGGCGCAGCTCGGTGAGCTGAAGGCGGCAAAGCAAAAACGGATTGACGGCATAGAGGCGGAATATGAGCGATGCAGAGATGAAATCGAAAGCGCAAAATCGTCCGTCCGTGCGCTGAAATCGCAGAACGAGGAGATTGACGAAAACCGCCTTGCACAGGTTGCGGCAGAGCTTGAAACCGCCAATTCAAATGCGGCAGGGCTCACCTCCGACTTAAAAAAATTCGGTTCAAGGCTTAATTTCAACAAAAAATGCCTTGCAAAGATTATGAGCATTGCGGAGAAAACGGAGGCTGCCGAGAGGGAATATGCATTTGTCCACAACCTTGCGGCGACGGCAAACGGCAGTATTCGCGGCAAAAGCCGCGTAACGCTTGAGGCTTACGTGCAGATGGCGTATTTTGACCGCATAATCGCGAGGGCAAACACTCGGTTAATGATGATGACGGACGGGCAGTATGAGCTTGTCCGCCGCGAATCGCCCGATAAAAACAACGCCCAATCCGGGCTGGAGCTTAACGTGACAGACCACTACGCCGCATCCGAGCGCGATGTACGCACACTCTCCGGCGGAGAGTCTTTCAAGGCTTCGCTTGCGCTGGCACTCGGTCTGTCCGATGAAATCAGCTGCAGCTCGGGCGGCATAAGAGTTGACGCAATGTTTGTTGACGAGGGTTTCGGCTCGCTTGATGAGGATTCGCTCAATTCCGCGCTCGATGTGCTCTGCTCGCTGGGCGACGGCGACAAAATAGTCGGCATCATATCCCACGTTGCGGAGCTTAAGGAGAGGATACCGCATAGGATAAATGTGGTTAAGGATAAATATGAAGGGAGCAGCGTTACAATATGTTAGTGAAAAAATACAAACCCGAAAAGAAAATTAAATTAACCTTCCTCGGCACAAGCCACGGGGTATCGAGTGAGGAAAGGTATTGCACGGCAGTACTTCTCGAAGTCGGCGACAGTGCATACCTGATTGACGCAGGTGCGCCGGTCACGGACATTCTGCTGCGCAAAGGTTTTGATCTTACAAAAATCAAAGCGCTTTTCAACACCAATTTTCATATGGACCACATCGCCGGCGGATTGCATTTTATAAACCTGTGCTCGTGGTTTTTCAATGAAACGGATTTTGACGTGTATCTCCCGTCGGAAAAGGGCAGGAGAGCAATTGAAGCTCTGTTCGACGCCGAGGGCAGCAAGCCCTCGGAGAGGATTCGCCTAAAAACATACAGCGATGATTTTGTCTATGACGACAGTGACATACGCCTTGTGCCCATGCGCAATGCCCATGTGGAAGAGCGGTTCAATTCATTCGGATTTTACATTGAGGTTGGCAGCAAAAGAATACTCTTTACCGGTGATTTGCCAAACGACCTCGCAGCGGACGATTTTCCGAAAATCGCGTTTGACGGCTTTTTTGACGTCATAGTAACCGAGTGCGCTCATTTCGGCGCAGACAAGCTTGCACAAATCATACCGCGGACAGATACGGATGTTTTCGTCGTAACCCATGTTTATCCGTCCGATAAACTCGCTCAGCTTGATAATATGTCGGATTCATTCGACTGTGCCTTGCTTTTGGCTGAGAATGACGACGAGATAGAGTTTTGAACCTTGCAGTCATTGGGCGACACGCCGATGTGTTTTTTAAACATTTTTGAAAATTGCAGAGGGTCGTCATATCCTACGGACGCCGCTGTTTCGCCGACGGTGAATTTGCCCGAGCCGAGCAGCTCGCAGGCGCGGCGCACATCGGCACAAAATTGTCGCACGACTCATACTTAAAGATGTAGCCGCTCTCGGCAAAGTCGGATATAAACTTTTTTTGCGTCCGACCCCTCTATGCGAAACCACACGTATTTACACGGGTCGTCTCTGTCGGGGCGGTATGAGCAAAATTCGTCTTTCACGCATATAAACCCTTCGCCGGCGCCGAGACTTTTGCCGTTAAAATATCCCTTGCCGCCGACCATGAAATGTACGGCATCGGAATTGTACACAAGGCTGATGTCGTGTTTGTCCGCGCGCGTTTCCTCATATTCGCCTGTTGTTATATAAATATCGTCCATTTTTATCACCCGATACGATTGTGCCATGAAATAACTGCGATTTCAAGCATCAAATAATTAAAAACATACGAAAATAACATAAATTTATGCGAAACTGCAATTCATTAATGCGCAGATTCATGCTGAAATGCAATAAAAAACACGTGAGGTGATATTTTAGTGAACTGTAAATCTCAAAACATGATTGAAATAGGCGTCAGGCGCTGCTGTGACGATAAGACTGCGCACTAATCACTTTTTATTGCGAAATAAATTCGATTGGCGGCAGCAGCGGAAACCATGTTGTTTCCCTTTTGAATATGTTGATTTTTTTGCGAATGTGACTATTTTTTTCAAAAATTCTATTGCATTTTCAAAAAATACATTGTATAATGTGTATGTGTTAGAAATACAAACTAAACATATTTATAAATAAGCTTTAGGAGCTGACTATATAAAAGTCAAGTAGTTTTTGAAAAATAAATATAGTTTAGCATGAACATTTAAAAATAAATAATTGTGGATTTTGCGGCATGGCAAACAAGCCTTCAAAGAAAGGCGATTTTTCAAAGATAATTTAAGTCTTGCTTACACCAAAAGTTCGGGGCTGAATTGCTGTCCTGTGGTTAAAAGGTGATAGATAACTCCCGGCGGTTTTCTAATACAGTGCCCTTGAGCACATCTGTGACCTTTACCCTCAGCTAACTTTTTGTTGTAATAAGTATGGAAAACCTCGTTATTGTTGATTACAGGCAAAATAATCTGATACAGAGTTTTTCACAAATATTGTGAGCCTTTCTTTGTAATAGCTGTATGCTGTGCCATAAACTGACTGGATTCATAATGGTAATGCCCGGTGTCTTCCGTTCCGATAAGAAGTTCCGACTCGGCATAGTTGCTTAATTTTTTGATGAGATACAGAAATACTGTCTGATTGTTAACAAAAACAGACGGGTTTAAGATTATTTCACCGGTTTCTTTGTCAATAATGGAAAAAGTGTGTTTGTTTTTACCGATGTCGATACCGACTAAAATCATGGTAATGCATTCCTTTCATAAAAAAGTTGTAATGTGTTATCCACAACACTTGCTCCGTAAAACCTGGTACGAGATACGAATTCAAAGACTCATCTAACTAATCATTACTGAGAAACAAGGTGTGGTGAGAACCTCCTAAAAGTAGTCAAAGCCACAGGACAAATATATCAAATCCACATTACTTATTTATATAATACCAATAAACCAAGCCGCAATCAACCGCGGAATAAAAGGTTGATAGAAAGGAGAAAGGTATAATGTAACGACCGTTAGATGAGTCAATTACATTATACCAGGATAAGCACATGAACATTAAAGAAAGATATGCCGCAGCAAAGGAAGCGTATGCCGCTCTCGGCATAGACACCGACGCTGTAATTGCAAAGCTTAAGGAAATCCCCGTGTCGCTTCACTGCTGGCAGGGCGATGACGTAACCGGCTTTGACCACGACGGTCCGCTCACAGGAGGCATCCAGACCACGGGTAACTACATAGGCAAGGCTAAGACCCCTGCTCAGCTCATGGCAGACATGGACGAGGCAATGAGACTTATGCCCGGCAAAAAGAAGCTCAATCTCCACGCAAGCTACGCCATCTTTGAGGACGGCGAGTTTGCAGACCGCGATAAGCTTGAACCCAAGCACTTTGCAAAATGGGTGGAGTATGCCAAGGAGAGAGGCATGGGCATTGACTTTAACCCCACATTCTTCTCTCACGAGATGGCAGACACAGGCCTCACGCTCTCGAGCCCCGATGAAAAAATCCGCAAATTCTGGGTTAACCACGGCAAGGCTTGCATAAGAATTTCGGAGTACTTTGCAAAGGAGACGGGAATCCCCTGCGTAATGAACATCTGGACGGGCGACGGCTTTAAGGACATTCCGGCAGACAGAGTTGGCCCCAGAATGAGATATAAGCTGTCAATCGAGGAAATCCTCTCCGAGCCCTATGACAAAAAACTGGTTAAGCCCTGCGTTGAGTCAAAGGTGTTCGGCATAGGCGTTGAGTCATACACAGTCGGCTCTGCCGAGTTCTCGCTCAGCTTTGCCGCAACTCATGACGGCTGTATGCCGCTCATGGACAACGGTCACTATCACCCCACAGAGGTTGTGTCCGACAAGATTCCTGCGTTGCTCTGCTTCTATCCCGAGTTTGCGCTGCACATCACAAGACCTGTTCGCTGGGACAGCGACCATGTTGTGCTCTTTGACGACGAAACCAAGGAGATGGCAAAGGAGATTGTTAGAAACGACGCTCTCGACCGCGTGTACATGGCGCTTGACTATTTTGACGCAAGCATCAACCGCATTGCCGCATGGGCAGTCGGCTTCCGCAGCTGGCAAAAGGCGCTTTTGTCCGCAATGTGTACACCCAATGCTCAGCTCAGGGCTCTTCAGAATGAGGGCAGAATGACCGAGCTTATGATTGCTACCGAACAGTGCAAGATGCTTCCTCTCGGCGATGTGTGGGCAATGTATTGCGAGGAGTGCGGCGTTCCTGCCGATGCAGACCTCTTTGCGCCGGTTAAAAAATATGAGGACGAGGTTCTCTCAAAAAGATAAATATTCCTTTTTTCAAGAATCCGCATTTTTTATTGAATGCGGATTCTTTGTGTCTAAAATTCCCTTTGTGCGCATATACTGATAGTGCGGCTTTTCCGTATACAATGTTTGGAGGGATATATATGACAAGTTGTTTTTATCGCGCAAATTCATGCAGCGGTTTGGTGAACAAATTTGATTCCGCTCTCAGGGGGATAGATAAGCTGTGGCTGCTCGGCGGCGACAACGATTACATCAAATCCGTGTTTATCGGCAGGCTGTGCGGATATTTCCGCGAGCACGGCGAGGATTGCGAGTATGTTTTTTCGCCGTTCGATACAAAAAAATATGACGCGGTGATTCTGCGCTCGCGCGGCATTGCGGTTGTAAACGGCGATTGCATAGACGACGCGGACAAATATGTTTGCAAGCGCATCAGCCCCGACAGCTGCGAGATATGCGACGGCATTGCCGAAATCTGCGCCGAGGCAAAGAAAAACGTTGCGCAGCAGTATTCTTGCGTTTATGCGCTCTATGACAACGCAAAGAGTGTCCATGACGAGTGGGAGAACATATATGTGTCAAATATGAACATAAACCGCCTGAACAATTTCTGTGACTGCACGGCGGACAAAATTCTTGCGGAAGCGGTTTTCAGGGACAGAGACGCCGTCTGCCGCGAGGGATTTTTCGGCGCGGCGACGGCGGACGGCTATGTGGAGCACATAGACAGCCTGACCGAGGGGCTGAAGAGATATTTTATAAAGGGCAGACCCGGTACGGGCAAATCAACCTTTATGAAGCGTCTCTCGCACCGTGCGCTCGAGCTCGGCTATGACGCGGAGCTGTATTGCTGCGGATTCGATGTGTTCAGCGCGGACATGGTGGTGATTCGCGATTTGTCCGTTTGCGTGTTCGATTCCACCGCGCCGCATGAGCGTTTCCCGGAAAGAGACGATGACGAGATTCTCGATTTTTACATTCACGCAGGGCTCGGCGACATAGACGAGGAATTCTCCGACCGCCTTGCCGACATCACCGCGAGGTACAAACGGCTCGTCTCCGAAGCGGCGCACTACATGGCGGAGGCTGACAGAATCATTGCCGCGGCGGACGAAAAATGCTCCGCCCACATAGATTACACCGCGCTCAACAACCTTGTGTACGACACCTTGCATGAACTCTACTGAATCGGGGCACAATAACCCGGGGTGATTATCCATGTGTTATGTATTCAGCGTCATTGCCGGAGCGGCAATGAGCATTCAGGGCGTGATGAACACGCGCCTCAGTGAGAAAATCGGTCTTTACGAATCGAATACCTTTGTGCAAGGCACCGCGTTTCTGCTCTCCGCCGCTGTCATGTATTTCATGGGCAGCGGCGATTGGGGCGGCATCAGGAGCGTAAATAAGCTGTATCTGCTCGGCGGCGTCCTCGGCATTGTGATTACCGTTACCGTTATGCTCGGCGTAAAGGCGCTGAGCCCCACGCTCGCCATATCGGTTATACTCATTTCGCAGCTGACCGTCGCGGCGCTTATAGATGCCTTCGGCATAATGGACACCGAGAAGGTCGCTTTCGGGTGGAATAAGCTTGTCGGTACGGCGCTTATGATAGGCGGAGTGGTGTTGTTTAAGTTAAAATGAAACAACCGGCAGCGGGAGGATAATGTCCTCCCGCTGCGTTAAATTAAGTCTTCCCCTGATTCAATAACATTTTATAAAAGTATTCTATTAAATTAGACGACGTCGGAATTTAACCACTCATAGCATTTTCATCCACATTTTACATCTTGACAATGTTTTTCAAT
>CAJLYL010000027.1 GCA_905210855.1 uncultured Clostridia bacterium | reverse complement strand
TTTAATATCCCAATAGACCTTAGAAGCTAAACTTTTAAGTTCTAATTTTTTTATGGTGCAGTTAAATAAACCTCGTAGATACGATATTTTTGACAATAAAATTAGGATTATATTCACATTAAAAATTTTGTAGCCCCTCAAAGTGCACCGCACCCTTTTAAACAGGAGATTCCCTGCATCCGGTTTGCCGATTCATCATCGAAAATACGGCGGTTGCCGATGTCGCGTTTGCAAGGCAAAATTACCGTGTCGGTATAGCAGCGGACGGTATGCTCCGATGCGGCAAATTTTTCTGCAAACTTTTTATCGGGGCAGACCTCGGCTGTTTTTTCTGCCTGATTTTGAGCTTTGCAAAAAAACTCAAAATCCCTCTTGACTCTGCAACAGTTGCAGAGTTTATAATATCTACATCTAAGGACAAAACGGGAGTGAAATTGTATGGAAAGAAATCTCACCACGGGCAGCGTGTTCAAAAATGTGGTTGTGTTCTCTCTGCCGTATTTGCTGTCATATTTTTTGCAGACGCTTTACGGCATGGCGGATTTATTCATAATAGGTCAGTTTGAGGGTGTGGCGAGCACCACGGCGGTGTCGGTCGGCTCTCAGGTAATGCATATGCTCACTGTCATGCTCGTCGGGCTTGCCATGGGCACCACAGTCAGCATAGGTCAGGCGGTCGGCGCGGCGGACAGGGAAAAAGCTGCAAGAGACATCGGCAACACAGCAGTGCTTTTCATGGCGGTGTCGGTCACCGCTATGATTATTCTGCTTGCTTTTGTTTGATTTTTTAATCTGATTGCGGATTTGCAAAAAAGAATCGGCAACCCTGCTCGGGTCGCCGATTCTTTTTATTTTGTCAGCATCCATGCTGCCATTTTGCTTTCGTCCGTCCACAGCTTGCCGGCAGAGGCATAGTCTGTCACGGTCATTTTTGTGCCGTCCGTCAGCGGAACAAGCACCTCTATTATGTGCTCATACGGCGCGGTGTCGCTCGCGGGGAATTCGATATCCACGTATCCGTCGCCGTTTACCTTAACATCTATCGGGTCGTCAACGCTGTAGCCGAGCCTGTTCTCCTGTGCCAGGATAACAGGGCCGCGGCGCAGGGCAATGTGGTGCTTCGCCATGGGGTCCTCCTCGTCATAGGTGGATACCATATAGTTTATGCCCCAAACCGTCTTGTTCATGAGAATATCGTGACCGTAGGGAATGGGGTAGAGCGCCTCCGTCCTCATGTCGAGGTTTATCTCGATTTCGTCGCCGTTTTTCCACTCGCGGTCTATTGCAATGTAGCCGTTGTTTACAGCCTGTGCTTCGCCGTTTACGGAGATTGCCGTGGTTTTGCTCCAATAAGGATTCCTTATAAGCAGCTCAAAGCTCTCGCTGCCCTCAAGCTCAATTTTTATCATGACGCTGCCGCTTATTGGGTAGGAGGTTTTCGTCTCAAAGGTGATTTTTGCACCGGAGGGGGTTTTTGAGCGCATTATGCCGTCTGCATACAGATTGTATGCAAAGCCTCTCTCTGTGGAGAGCAGCGCCATTTTTGACACAAGCCCGTTGCCTGCCGAACCTATGCAAGCGCAGCAGCCGTAGTAGTGGTTATCGGACATAACGCGCAGGCCGCCTATCGCTCTGCCTCTTGTGCCTGCGGTTAACGGGCTGTAACTGTCAAACGGGAGCGGCTCTATTGCCCAGTCGGGATGCTCTCTTTTAATCTTGGGCTCGATTACTTTTTCCGTGTTTATCGCACCGAGAAATGCGTTGTAAAAAGATATCTCAAATGCGTCAACGTATTTCGGGTCACCCGTGAGCAGCGTCAGCTGATAAAAGAACTTCATCAGAGTGACTGTTACGCAGGTTTCCTGAGCAATTTCGCAGTTTGTAGTGTTTGCCTGACGCACTGTGGAGTGGTCAAACAGCTCGTGAGTGCAGCCACAGCTGCCGATTACGGTAAAGTCGCTCTCCAAAATCTTGTTTGCAAAGTTGATAACCGCGGTCTTGTATTTTTCAAAGCCGGTTACGCGGTAGTATTCCAGCAGCCCCTCAAAGCATGACGTCATCTCGTATGCCTTGGTTATCGGGTACTGATAGGGGTAGAATTTGTCCTCGTATGCAAGCTCAAACAGATTTTCAACGTCCATGCCGCCGCAATCCACGATATATGTGGCAAAGTCGAAAAATCTTTTTTCGCCCGTGAGGGAGTAAAGCCTTACGATAGGCTCGAGCAGTGATGACGAGTTGAGTCCGCGCCAGTTTCTTGTGGCGGCGGTTATCGGAGTTTTGCCGTCCTCGGCAGGACCGATTTTCGTCATGATGTAGTCAACCTGCTTGCTCATGCAGGCAATGACCTTTTCGGAAAAGCCTTCGTCGGGGCAGATTTCTATAAAATACTGCATACCGAGCAGAACATATTTTCTCTCCCAGATATCCCAGCCGTCGAACTCGTGATATTCGCCATAGCTGCTGATTCTGCCGCTGTCCTCTTGGGTGGACATCATATCTTCAACGGTGCCGCGCAGCATGAGATACAGGTCTGCGTTTCTTGTGTAGGAGTACACAAAGCACGCGCCGCGCATCATCTTGCCCCAGTATTCGCCGCGCCAGCCGCGGTCATAATCGGCGTCCGATTCGCGGAACTGATTTACAAACCGACTCCACAAATCGGGGCGGAGCAGCTGAAAATCCTGTATGTATTTTGCCGCGTCGTCAATAAATCCGTTGTACTTGCACAGGTTGTCGTAGTCGACAAAGAACACATCGGTCTTAAGCCGCGGATAATTTGACGTGTTTTCCTTGTAAAGCTGTCTCATATGAGTTGTCTCCTTGTGTTTTTTATAAGTATAGCATTTTGAAAATGATTTTTCAATACTTTTGCAGAAAATGTTTATATAAAACACAAAATATGTACTTTTTGTGTATGTTTCTTTACATTACTATTACACATATTGATTTTTTCGCTCGGAAATGATACCATATAGTCAGGATGAATTATAAAGATTTACATCCCCTCAGTCAGACATTTTTATTTATTGTTAAATATAGGCTCAGAGGCGAGGGCTGTGTATTGTGTATCTGTGAGCGCCATAGCGAATGCGTGTCTGGCAGATACACAATATATAACCCGAGACGGTGTACTTACTGCCAATATACGGCTGAGAAGTTGTATGTGATATTGGAATTTAACCAATTAAGACAAGGAGTTGATTATCATGAAAAAAATCATAGCGTCGGCAATGGCATTCACTCTGCTGTGTACAACGGCGTTTGCCGCTCCGGCAAAGAATAAATTTTATAATCAAAATACATTCGGCAGGGATATGCTCGGCTTTGTGACGGGCAGCCTTGCAAAGGATGTCAAGCCCGATGAAAAACCGACCGACAACGCGAAAAAGGACGATACCAGAAAGAACCTCACCATGGCGGACGTTGTCGGCGGAATCTGCGTTGCATCTTCGGTTAAACGCACAACCGTCGGCGGTGAGGACGGCGTTACGGTGACTTACCATGCAAACGGCAGCGAGACTGCGCGCGAGTGTTACTTTACATCGTCGGCACGCACAAACGGCAAGTATAAATATGAAGATATAACAAACGGTTCGCTGTTTTATGTGTCGCTGCGCTCGGACGCAACGGTCGCCAAATATGCCGTGATGTCCGTCATCGGCGCAGACGGTGCGCCGTTTGTTGACGACGCGGCATTCCGCGAAAATTTTAGTACATCCAAGGCAGGGTTTGAGTTTTCATATATCGCCGGCACAAGGACGCGAAACGGCAATACGGTTGTGACAACAGGCAGCGGTGAGCCGCTTGTGATTGACAAAAACACCTATTGCTATACCTTTGATAACTCGGCGCGAAATGCAAAGGTGACTGTCGGCAATTTTATGTCCGGCGATGTGGATGTTGCGGAATATGACGAAACTGCGGACAAAACCCGCGTTTACTGCATATATGCCGTGACTTATGACGGCGAGACCAAGGCGATATGCTCGTTTGCAAAACCGATAATGGTTGACGGCAACGCGGAAATATAAATAAGGAAAGACGGGAGCAGATGTATGAGAAGAATAACCGTCGGAATACTGGCTCATGTTGACTCGGGCAAGACTACCTTGTCCGAGTCTATGCTCTTTGAGAGCGGCAGAATAAGAAAACAGGGCAGGGTAGACCATGGAGACAGTTTTTTGGATAATAACGCAATAGAAAGAGACAGGGGCATCACCATTTTCTCAAAGCAGGCGGAGCTGAGGACGGGTGATGGCACCTGTCTCACACTTTTGGATACGCCGGGCCACGTGGATTTTTGCGCGGAGACGGAGCGCACACTTGCCGTGCTCGACTGCGCCATACTTGTCATCAGCGCGGCGGACGGCGTTCAGAGCCACACGGAGACTCTTTGGCGGCTGCTCGGGGGATACGGACTGCCCGTGTTTGTTTTTGTCAATAAAATGGATTTGGAACACCGCGCCAAGGGTGAGATTATGAATGAACTGTGCGAAAAATTCGGCGGCGGCTGCATAGAGTTTTCGCCCGATTGGCGCAGCAATAGCGATAGGTGCGAGGAAATTGCCATGTGCGACGACGGCATAATGGAAAAATACCTCGATAACGGCACTATCTCTGACGATGACATTCGCACCGCCGTGACGGCGCGGAAAATTTTTCCGTGTGTTTTCGGCTCGGCACTCAAAAATGACGGCGTGGCAGAGTTTATGCAGCTCATAAGCGCTTGCGCCGCCCCAAAGAGCTTCAGGTCGGATTTCGGTGCAAGAGTGTACAAGATATCTGAGGATGAACGCGGCGCACGGCTCACACATATGAAGATTACCGGCGGAAAACTCCGCGTCAAAGAGGTGCTCAGCGGAATTACGGACGGCGTGGAGTGGGACGGAAAGGTCAATGAGATAAGGATATATTCCGGCGCAAAGTACGAGAGTGTAAAAGAGGCGGAGCAGGGAACTGTGTGCACCGTGACCGGTTTGGATAAGACTTATGCCGGTCAGGGATTGGGTTTTGAGAGCGACAGCGCGCCGCTCACGCTCGAACCTGTGTTCTCATACAGAGTAAAAATCCTTGACGGCACAAGCGACAGCGCCGCGCTCATGATGCTGAAGAAACTCGGCGAGGAGGAAACACAGCTTAATATCGTGTGGAATCCGCATTTAAGGCAGATAAACATTGAACTTATGGGCAGTGTGCAGCTTGAAGTGCTGCGCAGAATAATCGATGAGCGGTTCGGCATAAAGGTTGAATTTGAGCAGGGCGGCATAGTCTACAAGGAGACTATAATCGGCAAAGCCGAAGGGGTCGGTCACTACGAACCGCTGCGGCACTACGCCGAAGTGCACCTTCTGCTCGAACAGGGCAAACCGGGCAGCGGACTCAGCTTTGCATCGCGCTGCCGCGATGATGAGCTTGACGTCAACTGGCAGAGACTTGTGCTCACGCATCTAAAGGAAAAAACGCACCTCGGGGTGCTTACCGGTTCGCCCATTACGGACATGAGCATAACTCTTGTGTCGGGCAGGGCACACATTAAGCACACGGACGGCGGCGACTTCCGCCAGGCGACTTACAGAGCGGTGCGCCAAGGTCTGCGCAATGCTCAGAGCGTACTCCTTGAGCCGTGGTTTGATTTTGTTATAGATGTTCCGAGCGAGAACATAGGCAGGGTTATGTCGGATATCACGCGTATGGACGGCAGATTTGAGCCGCCGCTCACCGACGGCGAAAGCGCGCGCCTTGTCGGCAGCGCGCCTGTTGCGGCAATCCGCGATTATCGGAGCGAGCTGGTGTCATTTACGCGCGGAACGGGGCGCATGACAAGCAGCTTCCGCGGATATGAACCGTGCAGGGATGCAGAAAGGGTTATTGCAGAAATCGGCTACGACTGCGATGCCGATGTTGACAACACCGGCGATTCGGTGTTCTGCTCTCACGGCGGCTCGGTGATTGTCAAGTGGAACGAGGTATATGAGCATATGCATCTGCCGAGTGTGTTTGCGCAGAAATCGTCCGACACTGCGGCGCAGAGTGCCAATGTGCGCAAAAAGTTTGACCCGACTGCGGTGAGTGACGAGGAGCTTAACAGAATATGTGAGCGCACCTTCGGCAAGCCGCGCGAAAAGGTGATGAAAAAGCAGCTTAAAAAGCCGTCTGCGCAGGGAGGCAGTCCAAAAGGAAAAAGAAGCGGCAAAGCGCCGATTTGCAGCGGCCCCGAGTATCTCCTTGTGGACGCGTACAACATAATTTTTGCATGGGAAAGCTTCAAGACGGCCGCAGCGGACAACGTAGACCTTGCGCGCGAGCAGCTTGTCAACAGGCTGATAAACTACCGCGCCGTCAAAGGGTGCGAGCTGATAGCGGTGTTTGACGCTTACAGGGTAAAGGGCGGCATGGGCAGCATAGAGAACCGCAACGGCATAAGCATAGTCTACACCAAGGAGGCGGAGACTGCGGACACATATATTGAAAGAGTGTCGCACGAGCTGGCGAGGGAGCACCGGGTACGTGTGGCGACATCGGACGGGCCGGAGCAGATGATTATTGTCGGCAACGGCGCGCTGCGTGTGAGCGCGGCAGCGTTTGAAAAAGAGGTTGAGGCTGTGGAAAGGGCGATTGAGGAATATTTGTCCGACAGTTAAAAATACCACTTGAAAAATATGTGGAAAAATAGTATAATGTTTTTGTTGAACGGCGGGCGGCAAAACAACGCGCCGATTCCGAGGTGTACAATCAAAAAATAAGGAGGGTTAACAGCATGGCAGAAGAAAAAATTGCAGAAAAAATTCACACATTACCGGTACTTCCGCTTAGGGGTTTCCCAGTGTTTCCCGATATGATAATACAATTTGACGTAGCAAGAGATAAATCCATCGCGGCGATAGAAAAATCGTCCGTGCAGAATCAGCTGATATTCCTTGCACCGCAGAAGAATCCTGATGTTGACTGCCCCATAGATGAGGATATATATCCGGTGGGCACCATTGCGCGCATAAAACAGGTGCTGCGCTTCGGCGATGACGATGTGAGAGTGCTTGTGGAGGGCATAACGCGCGGCGAGGTCATATCCTGTGCCGAGGACGGCCCGTACATCGAGTGTGTTGTCCGCGAGACGCGCACTCTCGGCGCGGAGGACGAACAGGCGCACATCACCGCCGACGCATATATGAATAACATCAAAAATCTGTGTGCCGGTTATTCCATGATGAGCGGCAGGGCGGCGGTTGAGTCGGCGGCGGATTACATGGAGGACAACGATCCCGAGCATTTTTCCGACAAGGTTGCGGCGGCGATGCCCTTTTTTGCCGGTGACAAAATAAAGCTCCTTGAGCAGACAGACGTCGTAAAACGTCTTGAGCTGCTCCGAGGGATGATGGAAACCCTCATAGAGAACAAAAAGGTGTCCGACAGCATAGAGAGGCGCACAAAGCAGCGGCTTGACAAGGGTCAGCGCGAGTTTTACCTGCGCGAAAAGCTGCGCGTAGTGCGCGAGGAGCTCGGCGAGACGGACGGCGTTTCGGCGGAGATAGATGATTTCCTGACAAAGCTTGAGAAAAAATGCGTGCCCGATTTTGTGCTTGACAGGGCAAAAAAAGAGCTTGATAAGCTCAACAAAATGCAGAGCGGCAACCCCGAGGGCGCGGTGATACGCGACTATGTGCAGTGGCTGACGGATTTGCCGTGGACGGAGAAAACCGAGGAAAACGACAATCTTGCGCACGCGCAGTATTGCCTCGACCGCGACCACTACGGCATGAAGGATGTTAAAGAGAGGATTCTGGAGTTTATATCCGTGCGCAAGATATCCGGCGGCAAAAAGGTGCCGATTCTTTGCCTTGTGGGCCCTCCGGGTGTGGGCAAGACGTCAGTTGCCAAATCCATAGCCGAGGCGCTGGGCAGGAAATATGTGCGCCTGTCGCTCGGCGGCATACGTGACGAGGCGGATATTCGCGGTCACCGCAAGACCTATGTCGGCGCGATGCCGGGGCGCATAATCAACGCCATGAAGCAGGCAGGTGTGACAAATCCGCTCATTCTCCTTGACGAGATAGACAAGATATCGGCGGACTATCGCGGCAACCCGTCCGCGGCTCTGCTCGAGGTGCTCGACAGCGCGCAGAATTTCTCATTCCGCGACCATTATATAGAGCTGGACTACGATTTGTCCGACGTTCTCTTTGTCACGACGGCAAACACTCTTGACACGGTGGACAGACCTCTGCTCGACAGAATGGAGGTCATTGAGCTTAGCGGCTACGCGGACGCAGAAAAGGCTCAGATAGCGCTTAAACACATCATTCCGCGCCTGCTTGACGAACACGGCATGAAAAAGAGCATGATAAAATTCAGCGAACCGGCAATTTTGGATATAATAAACGGCTACACAAGGGAATCCGGAGTGCGTGAACTTGAACGAAAGTTAGAAAAAATCTTCCGCAAGGCGGCAAAGATGATAGAGGCGGACGGCGCAAAGAACGTCAGCGTAACAAAGAAAAATCTTGAAGCGCTTCTCGGCAAGCGAATATACCTCGACACGGAGAAGAGAAATGACGAGGTTGGCGTTGCAACAGGGCTTGCATGGACTCAGTACGGCGGCGACATACTCTACATCGAAGCGGAGGTTATGGACGGAGGCGGCAGCGTGGAGCTTACCGGTCAGCTGGGCGATGTGATGAAAGAATCCGCAAAGGCGGCGGTTACGTATATCCGTGCAAATTCCGATAAATTCGGCATAGACAGGGAGTTTTACAAAAACAGCGATATCCATATCCATGTGCCCGAGGGCGCAGTGCCCAAGGACGGCCCGAGCGCGGGCATAACCATGACGACGGCGCTTGTGTCGGCACTCTCCGGCCGCAAGGTGACTAAGGATGTTGCCATGACGGGCGAGATAACCATAACGGGAAAAATCCTCCCCATAGGCGGTCTTAAGGAAAAATCGCTTGCCGCACACAGAATGGGTATAAAAAAGGTGCTTATCCCTGCCGAAAACAGGCGCGACCTTGAGGATATACCTGAGGAGATAAGAGACGATATGCAGTTTATAACGGCGGACAGCATGGAAACCGTGATAAACAACGCACTTTTATGATAAAGAGGAATGACATGAATCTTAATAACGTAACACTAACCATATCCGCGGTGAAAAAGGCGCAGTACCCGAAGGGCGATATGCCCGAGATAGCCTTTGCGGGGCGGTCAAACGTCGGCAAATCGTCGCTGATAAACCGCCTGCTTAACAGAAAAAGTCTGGCGAGGGTCAGCTCTAAGCCCGGCAAGACCGCTACGATTAATTTTTATAACATAGACGACAGCCTGTATCTCGTGGATTTGCCCGGGTACGGCTTTGCTCGGGTGTCTCCGCAGGAGAAGAAAAAATGGGCGGTCATGATTGACGAGTACCTTAACACGCGCGAATCGCTCGGTCAGGTGGTGCTGCTTGTGGACAGCCGCCATAAGCCGACCGAGGACGACAAAACCATGCTCGGATTCATCCGTCATGCCTGCGGCAGAGCGGTGGTGGTGGCAACCAAGTTTGACAAACTGAAAAAAAGCCAACAGGACGAGGCACTGCGCACTGTCATAACGGAGCTTGGGCTTAGCGGCGACGATGTTATAATACCCTTTTCCACCGTTGCGGACTTCGGCTCGGATGAGCTGTGGAGCTATATTAACGACGAAATTATGCACTGAGAATGGAGAAAATAAATGGAAGAATTACTGAACGGTCTTAACGATATGCAGCGCCAAGCCGTGCTCACGACGGACGGCCCTCTACTTGTGCTTGCAGGCGCCGGCAGCGGCAAAACCACCGTGCTCACCAGGCGGATTGCATATATACTGGGTCTTAAGAAGGCGCGCCCGTGGGAGATACTCGCCATAACCTTCACCAACAAGGCGGCAAAGGAGATGGCGGACAGGATAGCGGCTCTTGTGCCCGACAGCGCGGCGGATATGTGGATAAAGACCTTTCACTCCGCGTGCCTGAGGATTCTGCGCAGAGATATAGATAGGCTCGGCTATACAAGCAATTTCAACATCTATGACACAAGCGACCAGAAACGTCTTGTCAAGGAGTGCATCAAAGACTGCCTGCTCTCCGAGGAGATGTATCCCGTCAAGTCTGTTATGTTTGTGATATCCGACTGCAAGAACAAAGGAATAACCCCGGAGGAATACTTGCAGAATAACGACGGAGATTTTCGTGCCAAGGGTTACGGCAAGATTTTCCGCAGATACACAAATCGGCTGAAAGAGAACAATGCGCTTGATTTTGACGATTTGCTGTGCAAGACGGTGGAACTTTTTGAGAACAACCCCGATGTTCTGGAATACTATCAGAACAAATTCCGCTATATCCTCGTGGACGAGTATCAGGATACGAACAACATTCAGTACCGCCTGGTCGCCATGCTTGCGCAGAAGCACAGAAACCTGTGCGTTGTGGGCGATGATGACCAGAGCATATACAAATTCCGCGGAGCGGATGTTACCAATATCCTCGATTTTGAAAAACAGTTCCGCGATGCCAAGGTGATTAAGCTTGAGCAGAACTACCGCTCCACGCAGAATATCCTCGACGCGGCAAACGAGGTTATATCCAACAATGTAAACAGAAAGCAGAAAAAACTCTGGACGGACCGCGGCGACGGCGCAAGGATTGTTGTGCGCTCGCTTGACGACCAGATAGGCGAGGCGCAGTATATAAACAACACCATAGAGGCGTTTGTGCGCAGCGGCGAGTACAGATACAGCGATTTTGCCATTCTCTACCGCACAAATGCGCAAACAAGGTCATTCGAGGAAAACCTGACCTGTCCGTACAGGATTCTTGCCGGCTTGCGGTTCTACGACCGCCGCGAGATTAAGGATTTGCTCTCGTACCTGAGGGCGATTTTCAACCCGTCTGACGACACTAACCTTACAAGGATAATCAATGTGCCCAAGCGCGGCATAGGAGATACCACAGTGGGCAAAATATCCGCGCTTGCCATGAGCGTGGGCAAGAGTATGTTCGACATAATAACCGACCCCGATTACGCCGAGGCAATAGGCAGAGCGTACTCAAAAATAGCGTCATTTGCGGAGATGATAAACGAGATAAGGTCACTGGTGAATGAGATTTCCGTGTCGGAGCTTATTGATGTGATACTCACGCGCACGGGCTATATAGAATCTCTGCTGGCTGAGAATGCGCAGGAGGCGCAGGGCAGGATAGAGAACATAGAGGAGCTTAAATCAAAAGCCATAGAGTATGAGGAAAAGCTGGAGAATCCGTCGTTTGAGGGATTCCTCGACAACATATCCCTCGTGTCCGATGTGGATAATTATGATGAGGAGCAGGACGCTGTCGTGCTCATGACTTTGCACAGCGCAAAGGGACTGGAATTTCCCGTGGTGTTTATGTGCGGTATGGAATACGGACTGTTCCCGAGCATGATGGCTGAGATGGAGGATGGCGGCATAGAGGAAGAGCGCCGTTTGTGCTATGTCGGCATAACCAGGGCAAAATCGCGCCTTTATATGACATGGGCGCGCATGAGGACGCTCTATGGCAAAACCGAGGCGCGCATGATAACACGCTTTATATCCGAGATAAGCGCCGAGCATCTTGATATTGAGGAGCCGGCAAAGCGGCAGACTCATTCCGCCGGTTCGGGCGGATTTTCGCAGAGCAAGGCGGCGCCGTCGTTTGGCAGAGCCTCGGTGGAAAGCATTATGAGCGCATACAACATGACGCGAGCCTCTGCTGTAAGGCAGCCGCAGGGTGCGCCTTCCGCATCGGCGTGCAGCATTAAAAAGGGCGACAGGGTAAAGCACAAAAAGTTCGGCGAGGGGTTGGTTCTGTCCGCTGCGGAGCGCGGCGGCGACACCGCACTTGAAATATCTTTTGACAATGTCGGCACAAGGACGCTGATGGCGTCGTTTGCAAAGCTGACAAAAATATGAATGGGTGATATATATGCTTGAAAAACTTAACGACAGGCAGACGGGCGCGCTGGTAGACGCGTTTGTCTCATTACAGAGCAAGGAGGATTGCGCAGGCTTTTTGGAGGATTTATGCACCATAGCGGAAATCAAATCCATGGCGCAGCGCCTTGAGGTGGCAAAGCTGCTTGAGGAGGGGCTTGTGTATTCCGAGATAGCGCAGAGAACAGGCTCGAGCACCGCCACCATAAGCAGGGTAAAGAGATGCCTTGACTACGGCAGCGGCGGCTACCGCACCGTGCTTGACGCCATATCGGAGGACAAAAAGGAATGAGCAGCTATGCCGATTTTGCCTACCTTTACGATATGCTGACAGACGATGTGGACTACACCGCAACGGCGGACTATTTGGAGAGCCTTTTTGAGGAATTTGCGGAGCGGCGGCCCGAGCTTATTGCCGACATCGGCTGCGGCACGGGAACCATGTGCGATATTCTCGACAGGCGCGGATATGACATGATAGGCATAGATTCATCCGTGGATATGCTGAACGTTGCGCGCGCAAAATCGGGCAGCGGCGTGCTCTATCTCGAACAGGACATGACGGAGTTTGAGCTGTACGGCACCGTGGACGTGCTGCTGTGTATGCTCGACAGCTTCAATTACATGACGGGGGACGGCGACGCCGAGAAATTCTTTGCCATGGCAAGGAATTATCTTAACCCGGGCGGTCTTTTGATTTTTGACATAAACACACCGTACAAATTTGAAAATATTTTTGCGGACAAGATTTATACATATGAGAACGACAAGGTTTTCTACACGTGGGAGAATGATTTTGACGGTAAAATATGCGAGTTTTATCTCAATTTTTTTGTGGACGACGGCAGCGGAAAATACAACCGCATAACCGAGCAGCATTTTGAAAGATGCTACGGAACAGATGAGCTTATCGGCAAAATCGACGCCGCAGGATTGCGCACTTTGGCGGTTTTTGGCGACAAAAGCAGAGAAAAATATAAAAATGACGATGAAAGAGTATTTTTTATTGTAAAAAAAGATTGACAATGTTGGATTGATGTGGTAAACTCTTAGTAAGAGTAGAATATCTGCTTGAATTTTAGTTTTGGTAACGGCATTTCGTTATCGTGATTTTAGGGAGGAACACAGCAATGCAGAAAGGTACAGTTAAGTGGTTTAATGCAGAAAAAGGTTATGGCTTTATCGAAGGCGAAGACGGCAAGGATGTCTTTGTACACTTCTCGGCTATCACAATGGACGGTTACAAGACCCTTCAGGAAGGCGAGAGCGTAGAATTTGATGTTATTGACGGTGCTAAGGGCCCTCAGGCTGCAAATGTAGTTAAAGCGTGAGCCTGTAAAAATTTTTGTTGATATCAATTCTCATTTATATATACCGTATAGTTGAATGATTGAGCATTCGTGAAAATTTTTAATTCTACCCGGGGGGTGTTGCAAAAGCTGCAACACCCCCTGTTGGGTTGAGAGGGAGCAAGGGAGTAACTATGTCTGACAACAATCTGCTGAACACCATTAAACAAAAGTACGAGGGCTTCAGCAAGAGCCACAAGCGAATAGCAAATTATATTTGTGAGCACTATGACACATCTGCATTTATGACGGCTTCAAAGCTCGGCTCCATTGTAGGCGTGAGCGAATCGACGGTCGTGCGCTTTGCGTTTGAGCTGGGGTACGAGGGTTACCCCGAATTTCAGACGGAGCTGCAGGAGATAATCAAGAACAAGCTGACGACGGTGCAGCGCATGGAGATTACCTCCTCCAAAATGGAGGAGAAAGATATCCTCAAATCCGTGCTGCAATCCGATATGGACAAGCTGCGGCGGACTATGGAATCCGTGGATAACGATGTTTTCATCTCTGCGGTGGAGACGATATCGTCCGCACGCAGAATATACATCCTGGGCGCGCGCACAAGCTCTGCCGTCGCGTCGTTTCTGGGATTTTATCTTAACATGATTTACGATAATGTCAAAACCATTGCCACAAATTCCGCGAGCGAGACATTTGAGCAGATATATCGCGTGGGGAGTGACGACGCGGTCATTGCGATCAGCTATCCGCGCTATTCCGTCCGCACGCAGAATGCGGTCAAGTATGCCGCGGCGGCAGGCGGCAAAATTATCGCCATAACCGACAGCGAGGAATCACCCATTACGGATTATGCCACATACTCGCTCTTTGCGCGGTGCGATATGACCAATTTTGTTGATTCGCTCGTTGCGCCGCTCAGCCTGTGCAACGCGCTCATAGTTGCGCTTGTGGTGCGCAACAAGGATAACATAACAAAGACCTTTGCGGATTTGGAGAAAATCTGGATAGATTATGAAGTTTACGAACAAAAGGGCATAAACGATACGGAAAATTCGGGGAAAAGTAGAAAATGAAAAAAATATCCATTATAGGCGGCGGCCCAGCCGGAATCATGGCAGCGGCAGCAGCGGCAAAACGCGGCAACAAGGTAATAATTTTTGAAAAAAACGAGGATTTGGGCAGAAAACTGCTCATAACCGGCAAGGGCAGGTGCAACATAACAAACAGCGCGCCGATTGACGAATTTATAAAAAACGTGCCCGTGAACGGCAGCTTTCTTTACAGTGCGTTTTACGGCTTTACAAATGATGATTTGATAAGGCTTTTGTCGGAGCTCGGCTTGGAGACAAAGGTTGAGCGCGGCGGCAGGGTTTTTCCGTCAAGCGACAAATCACGCGATGTGCTCTCCGCACTGAAGCGCCTTTTGAAAAAATACGGCGTGGGTGTTGTGTGCGCCGAGGTTGAAAAAATCACTTCCGATGATGACGGAAAAGTGGTGCGTCTGAAGGACGGCAGAGCTGTGCGCTGCGACTCTGTGATAATAGCCACGGGCGGCGCAAGCTATCCGCGCACCGGCTCTACCGGCGACGGCTATCGGTTTGCAAGGGCGCTGGGGCATACGGTGGTTGCGCCGAAGCCGTCGCTTGTGCCGATAGAGCTGAGGGGCTCTCTTGCCGGCAGGCTCATGGGGCTGTCGCTCAAGAATGTGTCCGTGGAGATAAGTCGCGGCGGCAAGGAAATCTACACCGATTTCGGCGAGATGATTTTTACCCATTACGGTGCGAGCGGCCCCGTCATACTGAGCGCATCGTCGCACATAAGGCAGCCCGAGAAGGGCGGATATAAGCTGAAGATAGACCTTAAACCGGCGCTGGATGAAAAAACGCTCGACAGGCGAATTTTGCGTGATTTTGAATCGCTGAAGAACAAGGACCTCATCAATTCGCTCGACGCGCTTCTGCCAAAGAAGCTGATACCCGTGATTGTGGAGCTGAGCGGCATTGAGCCGCACCGCAAGATAAACGAGATAACCAAGGCGCAGAGGACGGAGCTCGTGCGTGTGATAAAAAATCTTGAGTTTGAAATAAAGGGCTTCAGACCGATCGATGAGGCGATTGTCACCTCGGGCGGAGTGTCCGTGCGCGAGATTAACCCGTCAACCATGGAATCAAAGCTCGTTTCGGGAATATTTTTCGCCGGAGAGGTTATCGATGTGGACGCCTATACGGGCGGCTTCAATCTTCAGATTGCTTTTTCAACCGGCTATGCCGCAGGAAAAAATGCATAAAACAAAAAAATTAACGCATAAAATATTATCAGAGGTGGTTGTCTTTGAAAAAATATTTTATGCGTTTTTCGTCTGCCTGCAGCGATGAAAATGTGTTCAATGCCGTAATGAGCGTGCTCGGTATATTTGCGGTCTGCCTTGCGGCACTTGTATGCGCGGCGCAGGTTGGGCTTAAGTTTCTTCCGCTGCGCAATTATCTTACAAATGTTGACGCTCTTGACGGAGCGGTGCTTGCCGGTACTCAGCCGATTATCGACCGCGGCAGTGTTACGCTCAGCCTCAATGACGGAAAGCCGTCGGAGGACATAGAGATCCTTGTAAACGGTGATGTTGCCATGCCGTTTGACGAGGCAACCAAAACCGTTGAGGTGTCGGTGCAGAGCGTTATTGAGGTGCGCAACCTGAGCGGCAGCACGGTAACCGTGTCTGTCGGCGAAGTGTCCGATAATCTTGAAGCAGTACTCAATAATGAGTGCGTGACGGTGGATAAGTCGGCGGTGATGTGTCGGGTGATGTTTGAGTGAGGTTTACAGCAAAAACGACGGCATTTTCTTTTTCTTAATCTCCTCGGTCGGCTCGGCATCGGTTGCCTCTGCCGCAGGCTCGGCTGCCGGTTTCTCGCTTTTTGTTTTGCTCTCCGTCGCCGGCTTTTCTGCCGCTTTCTTTGCAGGCTTTTTCTTGGCGGTCGTCTGTGGAGCGGCGGGTGCGCCGCCCTCCATGTCGGCAAATATCAGCGCCGTCACATATGCGTTGAGCGACAGCCCGAGCTTTCTTGCGTGCTCGGCTATTTCGTCCTTCCTGCCCTTGGGTACTCTCAGCACAAAGCTGTCAACCTTTTCTTTTAAGTATTTGTCCTTGGAATCGCGATACGTCTTATCAGCCATTTTTGCATCCCTCCAAAAATTCTTCGCCCTTTTTTATGGAACAAAGCACAGCTTCCTTGCTCGGCGCACCGATTGTTTTTCGCTCCGACACACAGGTGTCAAGCGATATTGCGCCGTAAATGTCGTCCTCGATAATATCCGAGCACGCCTTAAATTCTTCAAGGGTAAATTCCTCAAGCGATTTGCCGTTGTTTATGGCATAGAGCACCATTTTGCCGATTACCTCGTGCGCCCGGCGGAAAGGCATACCTTTTTTTACAAGGTAGTCCGCCGCGTCCGTTGCATTGGTGAAGCCGCCGCTTGCGCCGGCGCGCATTTTTTCCTTGTTTATCTTCATGGTGCTTATCATTTTTTCAAACACGGGTATGCACAGCTTCAGCGTGTCCACTGCGTCAAATATACCCTCCTTGTCCTCCTGCATATCCTTGTTGTATGCAAGCGGTATTCCCTTCATAACGGTGAGTATGCTTATCAAATCGCCGTACACTCTGCCGGATTTTCCGCGGATTAGCTCCGCCACGTCGGGGTTTTTCTTCTGCGGCATGATGGAGCTGCCCGTTGAGCATGAATCGTCCATCTCTATGAAGCTGAATTCATTGGTATTCCAGAGTATCAGCTCCTCGCAGTAGCGCGACAGGTGCATTATGCATATGGACAGCGCGCTTGCCAGCTCTATGACAAAATCCCTGTCCGATACGCCGTCGAGCGAATTGAGCGTTACGGAGTCAAAGCAGAGCAGAGAGCACACCATTTCGCGGTCGAGAGGGTAGGTTGTGCCTGCGAGCGCACCCGAGCCGAGAGGCATAATATTTATGCGTTTTCTGCAATCGGCAAGACGCATAATATCGCGCTCAAACATCTGCGTGTAGGCGCACATATGATGTGCAAGCGTTATGGGCTGTGCCTTTTGAAGATGCGTATAACCCGGCATAATGGTGTCGAGATTGTCTTTCGCAATATTTATAAGAACGCGCAAAAGGTCTTTGAGCATTTTTATAATTTCGTCGGTTTCGTCGCGCAGATACATTCGTATATCCAGCGCAACCTGGTCGTTACGGCTTCTGCCGGTGTGCAGTTTTTTGCCCGTGTCGCCGATTTTTGCAATAAGCATTGTTTCGATATTCATATGAATATCCTCGGCATCAATCATAAACTGCGCCGTACCGTTTTCAATTTCAGCTAAAATTTCGGCAAGCGTTTTCACAATAAGTGCGCTCTCTTCTTCGGTTATAACACCGCATTTG